>CAYWMU010000028.1:0-21482 GCA_964459395.1 uncultured Bacteriovorax sp. | reverse complement strand
AATGCAGTTCTTGCCCAAGGGAGTGAAAGTGTTCTTGTCACATTTTTAAGCATACTTTTCGTTTTCTTCATCGGTTACCTCGGAAGAAAAGCGTTAAAGGTGAATGATGAGCAAGGGTTACTAATCACCATGGGAACCGCCATTTGTGGAGGAAGCGCAATTGGCGCACTTTCGCCTGTTATAAAAGCTGATACCATGGCCATTACCATTTCAATAGGTGTCGTATTTCTTCTAAATGCACTGGCCGTTTTTATCTTTCCCTTTCTTGGAAATTTCTTTGAACTCACGCAGGACCAGTTCGGGCTTTGGGCGGCACTCGCCATTCATGACACGAGCTCCGTAGTGGCGGCATCTGCAATATATGGGGAAAAGTCTCTTGAAATAGCAACAACGGTTAAACTTATCAGGGCACTTTGGATCATTCCTGTTACTCTGTTTTTTAGCTTTTACACCAAGGGTACCAAGAAAGGTAAAATTTCCATCCCATGGTTCATCTTCGGATTCCTGGCTGTTTCTATGATGTTTACATTTATTGATTTACCTGGAAGTTACAAAACTAATGTGACCTCCTTGGCCAAAACCGGATTCTCCATCACCCTATTTCTTATTGGATTAACATTTGATTTTAAAAAAATTCGATCAGTTGGTTTGAGACCCCTCTTTCTGGGAATAGGCCTATGGATAATAGTCAGTTCACTATCTCTAACACTCATAAAACTTTACGTTTAACTTACAAAAGGATTTTCATGCGAGTAATGACAAAAAACTTCTATATTCTCCCTTTATTACTGATGACTTTCTTTATAACAACTATTTCATTAGGAAAAGCTGAGTCAGTAACAGAAGCAAAAGACTATGCATTACTCATATCAAATCCTCGTCACGTAAAAGGTGTCTTGAAGATGCTTGATTCCATGAGAAATGATAAAACTCAGCTTCAGTACAGAAAAGCTAGAGTCGTCCTTTATGGTGATGCCATTCATATGGCAAAAAAAGGCTCAGAGATTACATCGCTAATTAAAGAATCCAAAGAACACAACGTGACAGTTGCAGTTTGTAACCAAGCTCTTACGAGATTAAAAGTACCGAAGTCTGACCTTCTTAACACTGTCGAAGTTGTGGGGAATGCCTACTACGAAATGCTTCGACTTAAGACTCTGGGTTATATCTCACTCGATCTTTAAGAAAGGAGCTGTAAATGAAAAATAATTTAGGTTAGCGTCGAGTGGAAGGATATTCCAAAGCTCTTCTTCTTTGATAGGTCCTGGTGCTTGCTCTCACCCTTGCTTCAGAAAGAGTCATCATTTTATGAAATCCAAGTGAGTGCCAGCGATCAGGATCAACGTCCCATTCTTTCTTGGCCTTGATGGTCTTCGATTCTTTTGTGTCTTGTGACTTATAGGAAACGAACTGCAGCTTCCACCTTGGATCAGATTTCTTCCAAGGTAATGCGCGTACATAGTACCCCATGAGGAACTCCCTTTAAAAAAAGTCATGAATGTTTGTGGTAACTAAAACTCGTCCACCACGTCCATATCGGACGTGGTTTTTCTTTCTAAATGCCTGAATTTAAAGTCGGTGATGGTGGAGGTGGCAAACTTATCAGTCGTTTGTAGCCAAAATAGCCACGGCCAACAGGATTTCAAATCATCTTGTGAGTTCCGCGAGACTTTTTACTTTCACAAGACCTACTCTTCGTTAAAAGAGCATCTATTAAATTAGATTCTACGACTATTCAAGTAAGTAGTCCAGAGCGATCGAATTTGCTAAAATCTTTTTAAAGCCTCAATACACGAAATCCTGTTTGCTCCCCTAAGGAGTTTCATGAATGTCTTCAAGACATTTAGTATTTGAAAAAAATCTTCCAAATAGGTTTTTGAGATCCTCTTGTGAGTATTGCGAAATATTTAACCCACTACACTTTTCAAGCCCTGATTTGGAAAATGTACTTATAATTAAGTACCCTCCTACCTCTAATGAATCATAAAACTGGCCACAACTGAAATAAGCACTACGGCCCATGAAGGAACTTTCCAGAATTCAAGAAACAAAAAACCGACTGCCGCCAAAGCGAAATCCTTTGCTGAGAAGATCGCACTTGTCCATACAGGATGATAAAGGGCCGCCAAGAGAATACCAACTACCGCTGCATTAATTCCCAAAATCGATTGCCTAATCCTCGGTAAAGACCTGAGCTTCTCCCAGAATGGAAGTGCACCAATGATCAAAAGAAACGAAGGCAAGAATACAGCAATCAGACTGATGAATGCACCAATCCAAGCATTAGGTTCTTTAGATGAGACAGCTCCTAAATAAGCACTAAAAGTAAACAATGGACCAGGAACTGCATTGGCCATTCCATAACCCGCCATGAATAAATCATTGGACACCCATCCGGTGGGAACAACTTCTGCTTGTAATAAAGGTAGTACAACGTGACCACCGCCAAAAACCAATGCCCCAGAACGGTAGAAGCTATCAAAAACTTTAAGTGTCTGATCTGGGTACATGGATCTCAGAATCGGAAGTGTAACTAGAATCGCCACGAAAAGAGTCAGAAAAACTGCTCCAACTCTGCGACGACCTTTGTGTAGGGGTTCATGAGGAAGCTCTGTATTTGTACGTAAGAAATATGCACCGATGATTCCTGCAACAACCAATACTAAAATTTGAACAATAGCCGAATGAATGAATAAAACAATTACACTTGCGATAACAGCGATTGTTATTCTTTCTTTATCTGGACAGAGCTTTTTTCCCATTCCAAGAACTGCTTGGGCTACGACTGCAACCGCAACAACTTTTAGGGCATGCAGCCAATGCTGATGCTCTCCTACTTCAAAGTGGGCCATACCAAGACCAAAAACAATGAGAACAATAGCAGATGGAATAGTGAAACCAATCCAAGCAAGGATTGCTCCCCACACACCCCCACGAGATAGACCTATACCCATTCCAACTTGACTACTAGCAGGGCCAGGAAGGAACTGACAAAGAGCAACTAGATCAGCATAAGCATGTTCACTTATCCATTTTCTTTTTGTAACAAATTCGTCTCGAAAATAACCTAAGTGAGCAATAGGGCCACCAAATGAAGTTAAACCAAGACGGAGAAATACAAGCAAGACTTCTAGTGACTTCATAAAACCCTTTTTGTCTTATTAATGATTTTTTTATCAACAGAAAAAGCTCCTGCACCTTTAATCAAAATAAAAATAAGACCAAAGAGCATTAAGAGATCATTCCTTGAATCATGGGAAAAAGTAAGTATACCTTTCTCCATAAGAACAGATAACTTTGTGGTTGATAAGGCCGTGAGCATAATGATGATCTGAGGGATGGCGGCCAGTCTAGTGAGAAATCCTATTAGGATAAATGTTCCAAAGACGATTTCACAGACACCAACGAATGGAGCCATTATCTCAGGGGCAGGAATGCCAATTTTTATAAAACGCCCTACTCCAAGCTCATCACTGTAAACGAACTTTTGAATCCCTTCCATAACGAAAATGTAGCCAACAATAAATCTTATGATAATGGTGGTTTTGTCAGTGTCAGTACATAGAATTTTATTCAAGGATTTCACCTATAAGCTCCTTTAATTTTTCTTTGGCTTCGGCTAATTCTTTTTTACCTTTGGCAGTTATTCGATAATATTTTCGTTTGATCTTTCCTTCCTGCTCCTCTCTCGAGAGAATAAGGCCCTTTTGTTCAAGCGAGCGCAACATGGGATACAATGAACCAGGACTGATGGTATAACCATGCTCTTCTAACTCTTCCATCATCCAGGCGCCGTAGATCTCTTCCTTTAGACAATGATGGAGAATGTGAATTTTGATAAAACTCGAGAAAAACTCATTTACCTTCATGGAAATCAAGTTACGATATCGAGTTCAGACTGTAAAGAATGACCATTGAAGAAAAGTCATGAATGCGTTTTTGAATTTGGACTGTTAACTAAGAGCTACAGCAGCTATTAGTTAACAGTTTGAAAAAAAGGAATTAACGAACTAGTAAAACTGGTCTTTTAATTAAGCTAATAATCTTCGAAGTCAAGCTACCCATTACCATGTCCCTTAACCAGCTATGACTGAAGGCTCCCATAGCTAAAAGACTTATATCATTTTTAGAAATATAATCATTTAAGCTTTCTCCCACTTCCCCTTGTAGGTAAGCAGTTTTGGTTGAGATAGTAACTTCCTCTAACACACTTCTTGCATGATCGAGGTCAGTTTTAATCTTATCGTTTTCTGATCCCACATATACAACGTGTACTTCGAGAGAACGAAAGCAGAAGTTTTTGGCAATAAAATCTAAGGCTTTCTTGGCCCCTTCACTACCATCATAAGCAAGACATAAAGACTTCGGATCCTTATAGTCTTCACTAACAATGAGGATAGGTTTTTCCAAGGCCCTTACTATCGACTCTACCTTGTGGCCTATAACAGAGCGATCCTGACTATCCTGATTTTTTTCACCATACTTGCCGATAACTGCAAGTGAAATTTTATCTTTCAAATCAAGAACGTTTTCAATCACTTTGCCTTTTCGAAGGCACTGATCAATAGATGTGACTCCATTCTTGTGTGCTCTTTCTTGTCCAGCTTCTAAGATCAGCTTTCCACGTTTTTGGAGAAGCTTATTCTGTTCATGTTCTGTTTTAACAAACTCTTCTAGTAAATCTTCTCTGGCCCCCAGACCAATACTTCCCGACAGATCGGTCTCGTTTTCATGGTAAAGAGTATCAATCGCATGAAAAAGTTTAAGAGTTGCATTTGCCTTTTTTGATAACCAGGAACCATAATCAATTATAGCTTCGCTCGGCTTAAAACCATTAATACAACATAAAACGTACTTATTTTCCATTAGTGACCTCCCATAATACGGTCGATTTCGGCTGGATTATCATAGACTCCGAAGCGATCTATAATAGTTTGGCTGGCACTATTGAGACCTTTTATTTCAACCTCTGTTCCTTCTCTTCTAAATTTAATAACCACTTTATCCAAAGCGGCCACAGCAGAAATGTCCCAGAAGTGGGCTTTCTCAAGATCGATCACTACTTTATCTACTGCTTCCTTGAAATTGAACTGCGAGATGAAGCGTTCAGAAGAGTTAAAGAAGACTTGTCCATGGATGCGATAAATTACAGCGTTTTGATCTTCCTTCGATTCTTTTTCAACATACATAAAGTGACTGATCTTATTCGCAAAGAAAAGTGCAGCCATTAGTACGCCTACAAAAACGCCATAAGCAAGATTGTGAGTATAAACAACTACAATCACAGTTGTAACCATAACTGCATTGGTTGATAGAGGATGTTTCTTGAGATTTACAATCGATCTCCAACTAAAAGTTCCGATAGAGACCATGATCATCACAGCAACAAGAGCGGCCATCGGAATAAGTGAAATCCATCGACTTAAAAAAACCACCATGAACAAGAGGAAAACTCCTGCTAACAATGTAGAAAGCCTTCCTCGTCCTCCGGACTTAACGTTGATGACAGACTGACCTATCATGGCACATCCTGCCATCCCTCCGAAAAAACCAGCGACAATGTTTGCAATCCCCTGACCTTTACATTCTCTATTTTTATCAGACCCAGTGTCCGTCAGGTCATCAACGATTGTGGCCGTCATCAATGATTCAAGAAGCCCCACCATCACGAGTCCTGCGGAATATGGGAAAATTATTGCCAGCGTTTCGAAATTAAACGGAATATTTGGTATCGAAAAGATGGGAAGTGAATCAGGAAGCTTGCCCATATCTCCAACTGTCCTAATATCAAGCCCTAAGTACATGGATACGATCGTGAGACCAACTATGCATATCAAAGGAGAAGGAATAATTTTTCCAATTTTAGGTATCAGAGGGAAAAGATAAATGATCCCTAAACCAGCTGCGGTCATGGCATAAACGTGCCAGGTGACATTTGTCAGCTCTGGCAACTGTGCCATAAAAATGAGAATTGCGAGCGCATTCACAAAACCTGTTATTACAGACTGTGAAACGAAGCTCATGAGGCTTCCCAGCTTCAGATATCCAGCCACAATTTGTAAAATACCAGTCAGTACAGTGGCGGCCAATAGATATTCCAAACCATGACTTTTAACCAGCGTCACCATGAGCAAGGCCATAGCACCTGTTGCAGCAGAAATCATCCCAGGCCTTCCACCTACAATTGATATGGTTACAGCGATCGCAAAGGACGCATAAAGCCCTACCTTGGGATCAAGACCTGCGATAATAGAAAAAGCTATCGCTTCAGGAATAAGAGCAAGAGCAACGACTAAACCAGCGAGGATATCCCCGCGAACATTACCGAACCATTCGGCTTTTTTGGACAAAAAAAGCATAGAACTCCAAATATAAAAAAAGATGTAACAGAATTTGTTATGATAAAAAGAGAAGAGAGATTAAGGCGGTAAAATAGGACAAAACATTAAAGCTCACTTTGATATAACCAAGTTTATATAAAAATGACCTTATGTCCATGACAAAGTGCAAGTAAGTATAATCTACTGTTGGCATCTAGTGCAAAGTGCCGCCTCTGGTTTTGCAAGAAGTCTCTTTGCATCAATTTCGTCCTCACACTGCAAACAATAACCGTATTCTCCTTTCTCGAGACGAACTAGAGCTGATTCAATTAACTGCAAATTTATTTCAATTTGATTTCTCGCATTCAAAGCCATTTGCTGCTGTTGTATTGCATCCATGCGCGAGAGCCGTCCTATAGGATCGTTTAGATCAACTGGCCTGGAAGATTCCTTCATGAAGGATAGAGTCTCATTTAATTCTTCTATCCTGGATAAAAGTAATTTCCTGTAATCCATGATTACCTCCATCATATTTTGGTAAGCAACTCAGTCGCAACAAGCTCAAGAACCAGAGTTTCTCTTTCGATTGATAACCCCATGGACGCATCCTTGGAAGTCATCACTTGTCTATTATGAGCAATTGCTTCATGAATATTTATCCACTTTACTTCCATCCCATTAGCGACTTCATAATGTTCCATATGCGTCTGACCTAAGACGGAATCAATCTCACAGACATAAAAGTAAGAAAGCATGTGTATTAAATCGAATTCCTGCCTGTAGTGAGGACGCATTTCATCAATATAGCCATATTCTTTGACAATTTTAATCCCACTCGCACCAGTTTCTTCTGCGAGTTCCCTATGTAATCCTAGAACTAAGTCTTCATGTTCATCAACACCTCCACCGGGGAAGCTGAAGTCGTTATATCTCTTGGTGTAGAGAAGAAGAATCGATTCACCATTTAGAACTATGGCCCTAGAGGCACGCCTTTTAAAAACTTTTTCTCCTAAGGTTTCAGGTAATGAATGATGTTTTAATTTTGCAAGTAAACGCATAATTTTTTATGTCTTTAAATAGGCCTTAACTTCAGTCGCAGTTAATTTGGCCCATCTTTGAACCCCTATAAGTGTAGCGGCTGCAAACCCTGCCCAATCCCCATATCCAACAAACCAGAGGCCTGGATACTTCAATGAACGAGGACCTACGGTATTAATCTTTCCGTCAGCTTCAATAATTTGTAGAGAAGCAAGATGCTTTAGATTTGGTCTGAACCCTGTGCACCAGATGATGGCATCGATTTTTTCTTCATGTCCTTCTGACCATACCACTGAATCGGTGGTGAGATGATTGAAAGGTTCCTTGGCCTCCAAAACTCCTCTTTCTCGGCCCTCTTTAACCGAATCCACCATCACGACTTTGGCCAAATCATGTGCCTCTTCCAGCACTTCCCCTTTAAGCATGGCCTGATATTTTCTCGTAGCAAGATTGAATAAGTATCGACCATCAACCTCATCAGGTAAAAACTCTGGTGGATCTTTCGTCACCCAAATAGTTTCTGCTACTTTAGAAACTTCGGCCAAAATTTGAGCAGCTGAATTTCCCCCTCCCACGACCAGAACACGTTTCCCCCGTAACTCCTCAGGATTTTTATAAAACGCTGAGTGAATTTGTTCACCTTGAAAAAGATCTTGTCCCATATAGGTAGGGATAAAAGGATTGGACCAGTTCCCTGTAGCGCTTACAATGGCCTTCGAATTAATAAGTCCTTTATCAGTTTCAATAGTAAACACTCCATCATGAAAGGAAACATTTCTTACATTTACGGGACGTCTGATATCAAACTCATAGCGCTTTTCATACTCAGTGAGGTAATTAATGATTTCTTCTCTGGTGGGATAGGTCTCCTTTGTCGGAGGCATCATCCAACCCGGAAGAGAGCTATATTCTTTAGGTGAAAATAATTTCAAAGAATCCCAAGTCCTGGTCCATGCACCACCGGGAACTTCATTTGCGTCTAATATGATAAAATCTATGTTTTCTCGTCGAAGGAAATAGGCAGTCGCTAACGCGCTTTGGCCTCCGCCAATGATGACAACATCTCTACTTTCATGATTGTTCATATTAACTCAAAAGGTTCTTTATCCTCGGGCATTGATTTAAGCTCTTCCTCGGTTAATCTCGAGTAGACTTCTATTAATGTCCCATCCGGATCTTTAAGCCACATCTCATGTAGAGGTGTTCCTCGCCATGTGGTACGAGGTGGCTTCTCAATATGAAAACCATTCTCTCTAGCTGAGTGATAGAACTCAATCACTTTATTTTTGGACTCTACACCCACACCAAGATGATAAAGAGTATCGTGGTTAAGTTCCTTTCCATCTGAAACGAGCAATACAAAATTGAATTTAGTATCTACCCTGTGAAATGTAACATAACGGTGGGTCCACTCTTTAGGCTCTACTCCGAAAAGCCATGTATAAAACCTTGCAGAACTTGCCAGATCTTTGACTCGGATGCTCCCATGAAATTCCAGGTCTGCACTAGGTATTTTAAGATTCTTGATGGCCTCTAGAACTTTGATTCTTTCAGCTATTTTACTCTCGATTTCCCCAGCATTATCGTTTGGGCCTAGCACTGAAAACAACAGATCCCAGTTAAAAAATTTAACCTTTCTCTTTTCAAGTTCCTTAGTAGTTCCTTTTGATAATGAAATAACAACTTCGCCTGAAACTTTTTCGATAGATTCAAGTTCTGCAGATAGACCATGCTTATTGAATGCATCCGTTAATATATCTTTAAATTTATCCGGAACTTCCCCTACCAATTGAATCTTTTTCATTTCTTTTCCAGGTCTTTTAAGGCCTTCCTTGCAGCATCGTTTTCAGCTTCTTTTCTCTCACTATAACGATCAACCAGAAAACCAGAAATATCTCTGGTAAGATATGTAAAGCGCATCAGCTCTTCCATGACATCAACGACTCGATCTCTATAGGAAGACGGCTTCATAGTCCCATCTTCGTTAAACTCGTCATAGGCTTTGGCCACAGAGGACTGATTTGGGATCGTAATCATCCTCATCCATCGCCCTAAGATTCGCATGGAGTTTAC
Organism: uncultured Bacteriovorax sp.; assembly: GCA_964459395.1. Lineage (GTDB taxonomy): Bacteria > Bdellovibrionota > Bacteriovoracia > Bacteriovoracales > Bacteriovoracaceae > Peredibacter. Next base: position 12,051 of record CAYWMU010000028.1, on the reverse strand, counting down.
AGCATTAAAAGACTGACTCCCACCAGAGACCTGCATAACAGCCAACGTTCTTCCTTGAGTCGGACGAACCGCACCAATTGATAAAGGAATCCAATCAATCTGGTTCTTCAACACTCCAGAAAGATTTCCGTGTAGCTCCGGACTTGACCACACATGTCCTTCGGACCAGAGGCTTAAGTTTCGCAGCTCCTGAACTTTAGGGTGATCAACAGACCGGTTGTTATCAAACATCGGAAGACCATCAGGGTTAAAGAACTTAACTTCGGCCCCCATATGAGTGAGAATTCTACCGGCCTCTTCAGCAAGCAATCTACTAAAAGATCTTTCTCTCAAAGAACCATATATAATTAGAATTCGAGGGGCATGATCTGACTTTATTAAATCATCTTTTGAAGGCTTCAGGTTAAAGCTTATATCCTCTAAAAACATAAATCCTACTTCTTAAAGTTACGCAAAAAATCTTTTTGGAGATCATTCAATTGGGCTTCGTTGTTCAATTCCTGAATTTTGCCAATTGCCTGATCGCCGCCCATTCCCTGATTCACTAGTTGCGCTGCAAGCATGGTTCCGGTTCTCTTTCTGCCATTATTGCAATGAATGGCGACAGCTTTTCCTTTGGAGTTAATATCGGAAATAAACTCTGAAGCTTCTTTAACTTGCTCAAATCCGGGAGCAGTTCCTCCCTTCATCGGAGTCCAGAGAAAATCTGTGTCTGTAACTTCATAGAGCTTATGGTTTTCTTCATCATCTAAAAGAGTGATAATTCCTCCCACTCCTATTGACTTTAAGTAGGCCACTTCTACCTCATTTTCAGGCTTTCTCACTCCGAGAAGTTTATTTGGAATTACCCACCAAACAAAATCCGCTATGTCTTTTTTATCTTCCATTAGTATTTCCATTTATTTGAAAGTTTAACGAGTGAAAGCATTACTGGAACTTCAATCAACACTCCCACTACCGTTACTAAAGCAGCCCCGGAATTTAAACCAAATAGAGCTATTGCTACCGCAACAGAAAGTTCAAAAAAGTTACTTGCTCCAATCATAGAAGCCGGAGAACATATGCAGTGTGGAAGTTTCATACCTCTTCCGATCCACCAAGCCAGGAAGAATATGAGATACGTCTGAATAGTAAGAGGAATAGCAATCAACAAGATATTGAATGGTGAGGCAATGATCTTCTCACCCTGAAAGGCGAATAGAAGGACTAAAGTAGAAAGCAAAGCTACGATAGAAACAGGCTTTAACTTAGCCAAGAATACAGTCGTAAACCATTTCTCCCCTTTCGTTTTGATGAGAACTCTGTTTGATATAAATCCGGTAGCTAAGGGAATTACCACAAAAATAACTACTGAGGACAACAAGGCATCAAATGGTATTTCGATGTTTGAAACACCTAAAAGAAATTTAACAATAGGGATAAAGGCTACAAGAAGAACCAAGTCATTAATCGCTACCTGAACCAAAGTGTATCCCGGGTCACCATCAGTCAGATATGACCAGACGAAAACCATCGCAGTACAAGGAGCAGCTCCTAAGAGAATCGCTCCAGCGATATACTCTTGTGCCAGTTCAGGAGTGAGATATGCGGCATACAATTTATCGAAAAAGATCCATGCAAAGAAGGCCATGGTAAAAGGCTTGATGAGCCAGTTGATGATAAGTGTAAGAGCAAGTCCTTTGGGATTTGACCCCACTTTCGTGATGGAACTAAAATCAATCTGAACCATCATGGGATAAATCATAAGCCACACGAGGATGGCCACAGGCACGTTGACTGTTGAAATATTGAGATCACTCAATACTTTAATAGAGTCGCCAGTTAACTGACCTATAACAATTCCCACAATAATGCACAGACCAACCCAAACAGTTAAATAGCGCTCAAAGAATCCCATTTTATTTCTCCAAAGTATTTTTCATATCTTTAACAAAGATTTCTATTTCATCTCTAACACGTCGATAAACCACCAGAATTTCTTCCTCATTAGTCATGTCCTTAGTCAGTGCCGGAGGATCTTGAAATCCAACATGGACAATTTTCCCACCTGGAAAATAAGGGCAATTCTCATGGGCATGATCACAAACTGTTATGACATGATCAAAAGTCACTTTTGGAAGTTCTTCTACGGTCTTTGAATAATGGGATGAAATGTCCACTCCGGCTTCTTTCATAACCTTCATGGCTCTTTCATTCATGCCATGCTTTTTAGTTCCTGCTGAATAAACATTAAATTCATTCCCCCAGTATTTTCTTGCCCACCCTTCGGCCATCTGAGAACGACATGAGTTCCCAGTGCACAGGAACATGATATTTTTCTTTTCCATTATAATCTCCTAGCAGCAGCTTGTTTTAGTAGTGGTTTTAGGTGGACAGCAGGCACTGGCCGCTGGTTTAGCCTCGGCTTTTCCATTGAAAGTCTCAGCATCGTTCATTGTATGGTATGCCTCCCAAGCAATTCCTGCAGGATCTTTTACCCATGCTTTACTAGATTCAGCGTAACAACAAGTTGTGGAACCTTCATCAAACACTCCAAGGTCTGCCTTCTTAAGTCGCTCAGCAATTTCTGTCAGCTCGCTACCTTCATCCACTTGCATCCCAAGGTGATCGACACCTTCTTTGCCTGAACGAGTTGAGATCGCAAAGTTGATTCTTGGATCTTCTAGCATCCATTTAGCATAATCATCTTTTACTTTTGCAGGCTTTTGCCCGAAAAGAGTTGAATAAAATTGAATGGAATTATTTAGGTCTTTTACTCCAACATGGATGTGAAATCGTTTCATAGTTTTCTCCTTTTAACATTTACAATTTAGGCCAACATCAAAGCATTCTTGTACTTTGAATTGTCTGATGCTGTCCTGACTCGCGTCACAAGCGCTTGCAAGTTTTTCGAGACTTGCTTTCATGCGATTGAGATCAGCAATTTTATTTTCTATTTCATGAATTTTAGATTCGGTCTTAGCCTTAACTGTCCCACAGGTCATGCGGGGTTTTGTATTAAGCTCTAGAAGCTCCTTAACCTCACTCAAGGTAAAGCCAAGGTCTTGGGCCCTCTTAATAAAAATAATTCTTTGAGCATCTTCCTTACTGTAGGTGCGAACCGTTCCGTCAGTTTTGGGTTCTCGAAGAAGTTCCTTTCTTTGATAGAAGCGTACAGTCTCCACTCCTACACCTGACATTTCTGCTAATTTTCCAATTGTGATCTTTTCCATGTGATAACTATAGCATCCGTACCATGGTACGGACACAAGCACTTTAACCTGCGCAACCAACTGTAATCACGTTATATTTAAATTTTAAATATGGAACTTCAGCTTTTACTTATAGTTCCGCCAAGTCCGATTTAATAAGTGGCCTTTTAAAATTACCCGACTGGATAATTCTTAAAGCAAATTCTTGTTCCTCATACAAAATAGGAATAGGCTCCCAGAGTCAGGTCTCTTTTTAAGTCTTCCATAAACTCAAGAAAATAATCCCTCACCTTTCCCTTGAGCTTCTCTTCACTTTCTTCTGTAAGAAAGGCAACGGCCAAATTAATGATGTGATTTCTAAATAGGCCTTGGCCTTAAATGGAATGAGGGCCATTTCATTCAATATGTAGATTCCATCTTTCTCAACTGCATTTTTCTTTATAATCGCATAATACTCGTCATCCAAAAGTATAGCTGAGAGAGATTCAATTCCTGCTTCATTTACAACAGGAACGATGTCTTGACCTTCGCTTAAATCCAAGCTCCCTTCGGCAGCTGCAAACAGCTCGATCATAACAGGAAACTCAGCACCCTCCGGCTTTTGAAAACAGTAGAAGGTTGCCTGTCATTTATTTCCCATCTGAATTTCATAATTACCCAGCTTTATATAATCTTTGATGGCATTCAAAAATTCAGAACTTGGCTTCATATCTAAGTCCTTTGTAGGCCTTACTCTTGGAGCTCCTACTTCATCAAGGAGCAAATAAGTAGCAACTCCTCCAACCAGAATAAAATTCTCTGAGCTCTGAAATAGTCTTTATCCTTCTGAACATTTTTGGCCTTCTGGGCTTTTTGCTTTTCACAAGAGTTTTTAGTTCTTATTTCTGGAGTATCTATACCAATAACTCTCACGCCCATACGCTTACCAAATAATGGATGTTGATCGGGTAAATCAATAAAAAGAGTATCTCCACCGTACACTTCAAACACAGTGAGCATTGGAGAATGAAAGCAATTGTCACTCAAACTAGGCTTTACATCAGATGATCTACTCTTCTCTGTTCACTGCTGACTCACTGTTGAGAAGACATCAAAGATAAAAATCCTAAAATAACAATAATCTTACTCATTTCAAACTTCTCAATTTTCCTGAAAAGGAATTAAAGCAATAAACTCATCAAACAGATAAGCAATATCTTCGTCGTTTATTCCTTTTATCCCTCGCTGCTTCACCTCTTTGAAAACCTTCTGGATTCCTTCAGCATTTTTACTGCCATAGTATTCAGCAAAGTCTCTTCTAAAGTTCTTCACCTTTTTATAATTTTCCTTCTTGAGATTAAATAATTCAACTTCGCAAACACTCTCTGCCACTGACTGCAAATTGTCCGTAAATTTAAGTAACAATTCATAGGTATAAAAAGCATCCTTTTGATTATACCTGATTCTATTAACATCATTTCGTATAATGAACTTTTGAATAAGATATGCTCCAGCTGAAGGAATCTGAATATCCAAGTTCATTCCCGCAAGACTTGGTATCAACTCAGAACTAACACTCCAGGTATTGAATAGGGCAAGGTCAAGATATCGAAGGGGCTGGGCCGTTAAACCTTCCTGAACTTCCGTTACCATTTGGTCCTTCCCTCTTAGAGGGTCTGCACCGTATTTGGGACACAAAAATTCAATTTCAAAATTTGAGTCCTCGTAACGAAATTTAGTTATGATTTTATCATTGGCCGCAACTGGCTCAATCTTAAATCCTTCTTCCTCAAGTTTCTTTACAATTTTCTCATCTATAACAGTCACTTTTTTTGAAACAAGTACATCTAAGTCTTTTGTTGCGATTGTATCTAGCGGACTCTTTTTTCCCAAATCATGATACTCATAAAGAGCATTGGCCAATCCACCAATGACTACGATTTCTTTATTATAACTTCTTAGAGCTTCAAGTAATTTCCGAAACGCCTCGTAAAAATCTTCATCTAAATTTACCTCGACCATTCACACCTCTTAAAATGCTTCACTAACAATTTATCGTAGATATATTCTGATTGCTCTTTTCCACGTGCTCCAAAATATTGGACATCAAGATAAAGCTGAATTGGGTCAGCAAACATTCCTTCTTCTTTACCAAAGTCTAACAACTTCATTACAGGATACCGAGACTTCTGAAGATGAACCAAAATTCCATCCTCGCTAATTGCCGTGAAACGTAACTTCATAAACTTTAAAAATTGATCAAATTCTTTTGAAGTTACTGATGGGGTATATAAGATCACTGAGGACTCATTTGAAAAAGAAAGCCCCATTGCTTTAGCTCCTAAATGACCTCCCATCACAATTTCAGATCGGTGATTTAAACTAAATTCTCTGAATTTAGACAGGGCCGTATTTCTCCACTCCTCTATGTTTGAAAGCGGACGAATAGGTGTTAAATATGCTTCTTCCTTCTTCTCTGATAAGTATTTATTGCTCCAGAGTTGAAACAAATCATCCAAGTTTTTAAAATGGTATTCATTACCGTTCAAAGAAAGATAATTGGAATCAACCAATTGTTTTATGAAATTAAAGCATGAACTAGGACTAACACCGGAAGATTTCGCAAGATTCTTATAGTCACCTAAGCTTTCATGAAACTCTCTAGGCCACATGCTAAGATTCCATCCAGAGCGGTCTTTGTTCTCATGTAATCCATTTAATAAAAGATTCTTGAGCAACCATTGCTGTATAGGAGAAAAAGTAATCTGCCCTTTTTCTTTCACCTGAGACAGAAGTTGATTTTTTGATTTAAGCCAAGGCCATTGTACTTCTTTCTTAATATCTCTTTCTCTAAACTTCCCAACGACCGCCCCACGATCATCTACAATTAGCCAATTAAAATTGGCCCTGACGTCATATCTTAATAGATATTCCTCAATGCGACTTTTTGCAGACTCAGGAACTTTTGGAGTTCTAATAATTAACAGGAAATCACCATTTTCCTTCTTCGAATCTAAGTAGCTTTCTAGTAAACTTGGTAAAAGATTTGGATAACGTAAATCAGCCATCCTTTTAATCTGTATATGAATCTGTCTTCCGTTTAATAAAATCACACCATCCAGTTTGCTTGTTAAATCATCGGCTATAAACCGAAGGTGATCTTTTGGGTAATGTAAACCAAGCAAGTTTAAAACCTCGCCTAGTTCCTCATTTTCCTTAAATCCATACTTATTTAGAATTTTCATGTTATCCATATCGTTTATTGTACACAAAATATTTAATGTACGTAAAATATTTTATGTACACAGAATAACAAGAACAAAGAAACGGTATAACCCTATGAAAATACTATATGAATAGGAGTCTAAGCCCATCGGTTACACCCTTTTCCTCAACCCCTGAAAGCCTCAAGTATCGGGCCATGGTCTTTAAATCCTGCCAACCACAAATCTTCATCACCTTAATAGGCTCCACCCCATCAGCAATGAGCTGAGTCGCAAAGCAGGCCCGTAATGTGTGAAATTTAACTTCTGGTATCGAAATTTCACGACAAAAACTTTTAAGAACCTTGGCCTGTTGCCCTTGAATCCAAGCATCAATCCTTGGTAGAACAAAGTCATCGCTTGCCATGAGACCTCTAAGTAAAAGATCAAGCTCACTGGAAATAGGGACTGTTCTCCAATATCCAGCTTTCGTGCTTTTAAATTCTTTCATCCTTTTATTATAAGATCTTTGAACGGTAATCAGACCTTTCTCAAAATCAACATCACTCCATTTAAGTGCAAACAACTCACCACTTCTCATTCCGGTAAGAAGCGCCACTGCCCACACAGAGTACCAAGGATGCTGCTGCTCTCTCGCTTCTCTTAGTAAAAGTCTGATTTCATCGAGCTTCAGAATTTCAGGTTTCTTATCTTCTTTAAGAGTGATCTTCACCCCAAATACAGGGGAGTTATTCACTCCCCTGATAATTTGGGTTTCAATTCCCCAATTGAAAATCATATTGATCGTATTTTTTAAACGCTTCGGCAGATAAAAACCTAAAAGCCTTATTTAAAAAGAAAGAGATTCCTCAAAGTCAGCTGTGGGATATTATCGAAAATAACTCTTTTATAGATAATGAAGAATAATGACCCTGGAGATAGAATCTGCCAAGGTCATCTTAGTTATTGAAATAATCTAGCAAGATTTATTCCTGTCCAAACGAGGTAGAGATAAAATACAGGTCTCACAAAAAACCAAATGGAGTTCAGGATTTCGTTGAGAAGTCTTCCAAAAATTTCAAGAATGAAATTTTTCATATTACTTCCAAAAAGTTGAGGTGATTCGTTATCCCTTGGATATTTATCCCAGACTTACGGATGTATATTTGCATGGTTTTTAAATCCTTCCATCCTCCCATAGACATTACCTTGATAGGCTCTACTCCTTTGGAGAGCATCACTGTGGCCCATGAAGCTCTAAGATCATGAAACCGAATCCTCGGAAGTTTTAATTCTTCAAGGAAGGCGCGCAACACTCGTGCTTGATCGCCCTGATTCCACGTGGGGATTCGTGGTAAAACAAACTCATCAGTGCGGTTTTGATAAAGCTCTTCAATTACGGGAACAAGCCCCTCTGCGATTTCGACATTTCGATCATCTCCAGATTTCGTTTCCTTAAAGCCATTCAGTCTATTCCAAGAAAGACTTACGATCATCATTCTCTTCTCTAAATCAACCTTTTCCCACTTAAGAGCATAAAGCTCTCCATTCCTCATTCCTGTATAGAAGCCCATGGCCCAAATTGAAAACCAAGGATGATTTCTTTCACGGGCCTCTTTAAGAAAATAGATTATTTCATGTTCTTTTAAGACGGCCTTGATCTTTAGGTTTTTCTTGAAACGAAGCTTAGGAGTTGGGTCACGGACAATAATTCCTAGCTCAGAGGCATAGGAGAAAACAGCTCGTATATATTTAAGGATATTCTGTCTTTGGGCCTCTGATTTATCAGCAAGACCAGTGACAACAACTTCTCGTATATCGGCCGTTGTGATCTCGTTGATCTGCTTTTTCCTCCATCGAGGAACAGTATAAGCGTAAAGCCCTGTCCTACAATTCAGAATAGTATTGTTCCCCATTCCCCTATTCTTGTAATTTTCAATAAATTTATCGACCATTTTGGGCCAGAGAGGAAACTGTGATCTCTGAATCTTTTGTTCCATCTTAATTATAAGCTCTCTATATGTTCTTTTGGCTTCTTCTAGTGTTCTAATCCCACTCCTCGTAAGGCTTGTAGAGGTTTTAGTAATTGGATGGCGTCGGCTATAGCTCACTCGATAAGTCTTTTTTGTTTCATCATATTTAATCATTAGAACGACTCCAGAATGTTTTTGATGGTTTTAAGTTTGCTTGGCTCAAGACGTTTTAAAATTTCAATACACTCAGAAAGAGTATGCTCAGGGACTGAATATTCCGAGTTAAGCATCTTGTGATACTCGTCGTAGGTATAACCATAAATTTCAAGAAGCTTGAAAATTAATTGAGCCGTTAAATCCAACCTTCCATTCTCTGCGTGGTTAATAATTGTGTCTGACTTGCCAATTAATACTCCGGCCTGCCTCATGGAAAGCTTCCGCGACTCTCGCAGAAATTTCAAAAGCCTACCCTCTTTTGTAACGATCTTAGTGTCTGATCTTCTTTTCTTCTTCTTAGTAATTTTCATGCACTTCCTCCTCGGAATTTGGGTTAAAAGTGCTCTTTTTGATACGCAAAGTAGGTGAATCGAATCAAAGACTTAAGTACGTTTTTCTGCGGAGCAAACTACGCGAAATAGTCCAAGGTATCGAAGCAAGATTTCAGGAGTCACCACAAATAGCCACAAGTAGCCAATTCAGGACAAGCGAATACAAGTCCAGACAGGTTTGTGTTGCTCCGTTTGTCTTCTAAGTGATTGTAATTAAGTATGGGAATTTAAAGATGAAAATAAAAAAAGCCACTGTCGAGGTGGCTTTTTTAAGAAATCCGATGGTGGAGGTGGCGGGATGAATAGAGGCCATATTTAACTAGTAAACACTAAGCAAAACATGACCTCACAAAACTAGCTTAAACTATAGATATTAAAGAACTTTTTACCAACAATCACTTGTTGTTTATTGCTGGCTACTTTTGTCGAAAAATGGCTATTTTCGTGTGTCTTGCCACATTTTTGCCACATAATAGGTTATTAACCGTGAACAAAATCATTTCAAAATTACTAGGTCACTGTTGAGAACAAAACTTTTCGAGTTCCTTAAAATCTACATTCTCGGAATCTTTGTCATGTCTCATGTAACACAACTTTTCATAAAATAAAGCTGAGAAATATGAAGGATGATTTTTTAAAAAAGACCAATCCTTATCAGAAAAAACTATAGAGATAGATTTATTCTTAAGCATAAATCCCCTAATAACAGCCTTGCCTGCTTTAGAAGAACTATCCCCTGTACTACCTCTTCTTGTAAAATAACATCCAATCTTGATATCACTTAGAGCTTTAAGAGCTTCAAGCTTATAAATTATCGAAACAGTTATTTTATCTTCTGGATGGTTTTTTGATTCTCCTACTCCTCTACAACCATGATCTTCAATAATTTCTGGATCAATTTCATTCCAAATATGAGGTATTAAAGAAAATGTGTGATCCATATCACCCTTGTCATCTTTCAAATTTTTTCTCACTGAAGCAAAAACTCCAGCATACTTCAAGAGATTATCTACAAGGACCTCTAACCTTTTTCCCTTTTCACTACTTGGAAGACTATCACTTGCTAGAACATCTTCAATCAATGCAGTAATTAAACTCTCTTTACTTTTAGATTTTGAGATGTAAACGAACTTAGCATGCGGCTCATCTAAATCTGATAGATATTGCAAAATTTCTTTATGGGACAACATTTGATAACCTATACGCAGCGACAGCTTTCAACTCTGAATGGTCAAAAGGTTCAAATGTATCAGGATCCAAAACATCTAGATCCTCATCAAGTTCAAAAACGACATGATCAATTGCATACTGCTCTGCCAAATAGTTGCTTCGCTCATGATAAGGGATAGTATAAACGTCTAGTACACCCTGGTTAACTAAAGACATAAAAATCCTAGAAGCTTTCTTGGGATTAAGCTGTAAAGAATTGATTACATCCTGCGGGTATATAAATCGTTTTCGCTTCAAACGAGCTGCAAAGTAACTTTCTAGTCTCACAAGCTCATCTTGGCTTAAATCAAATTTTGCTAATATATCTTTTAATTTCATCATACAACGGCCTGAAGATGTCCCACGATTCAAGAGTACATCTAAACTGAAGCTTATTCACCTTATTATAAATTAAAGTATAATTATGTACAGCTGTTGAGGTTTCATCTCTATAAAATAGCCACCCTGCTCCATCTCTGCTGTAAATTTTCATTTCTTCTACAACAGCCTCTGCTAACCCATAAGAACCTAGCTCAGAAGAAATAATAGGAGCAATTCTGCCATCATTTATGCCTACTGATTTTAATTTTGCAATTATGAGAGGAACGAGATCTCCATAAATGCTATCATCTATAGTTCGAAAGAACTCTTGATATTCCTCTAAACTTATTACTTCTCGTTTATATTTAACTTCAATAGGGAGTTCTCCTACTCCATTGAGTCCGTCAACACTTCTTCCGTGAAACCCTTTCGTCTTAAGATCATTGTCATGAGGAATATCGTTAAAAAAATCTTTGAGAGGAAATGGCTTCAGCTGTAATCCAAATCCTTCAAAAAGATCGTACACATATTGAATCTCTTCATTGAAATAGAAAGTACTTCCTTTCCTTTCTGAATATGTTGGAAGCGATATAATTAAAATTTTCTTTCCGGTATAAACTTCCATTATATCAATACGGTACATGTAGAGAATTTTAAAACGCTCTTCACTAATAATAACACCCGACTCGTCCCTTATTGATCGGATTTTGTCCTTAAAGGTTAAAATTCCTAAGGCATATTTGGAATCAGCATGTGAAGGATTTAATTTATAAAGACCTTTGTTAACATAAGGTTTCTCAAAAATTTGCACTTTTGAACGGTCTAAGGATTTGGTTATGTCATTAAGCACATTTTCAAGTTGAACATCATCAAACAATGCAACGTGATAGACTTTATATTTATCCAAACTATCAAATGCATCTACTAAAGCTTCTTCAAAATCGATCAATAAATCTTTATTCCCTGTTTTGATCGAATGAAATTTTTCTCTTAACTCTTCTCGTTTTGAAGCCTTTTTTAAAGATTCTTCAGAGATTGCGATTTCAAAATACTTATCTAGATCCGATTGACTCATCCCCTTCCACTCCTTTGCTTAGTAGACTTTTAATTATACAACCCATTCTGAAACAATTTCCTTCTCAGACAATTCGAGAGCATTAGCTATTTTATAAAGAGTTGTTCTTCTTGGCATCGTCGCGGAATTGAAAAATCGACTTAGTGAGGGTTGAGGTATTCCCGTTTCTCTTGCTAGCTTAGTAACTCCTCCCCAGCTATCCACAAGAGACTTAAGATGCTGCTTAAACTTTACAACGTCTTTGGCAATTAACTCTAAATCATCAAATTTTATATAAGGCTTTTTTGTTGGCTTTTTTGGCGCAGACTGAAGATCTTCAATCTCTTCCTGAAGATCAGAAATGATTTCATCTTTTTCAGATTGATTTTCTTCTGATGCCCACATTTCCATTAATTGATATGCCCCTTCATACTCAGAAGCCATTTCTACAAGATTAGAAATAAACTCATCTTCTAGGCCTGCAGACTTCATAATAGAAGCTATTTGATAAACTCTTACCTTTTGAGCTGGTGTTGTTGTAAAGGGTATCATAGTGAACCTCGATAGAAATAA
>CAYWMU010000027.1:0-21596 GCA_964459395.1 uncultured Bacteriovorax sp. | reverse complement strand
GTTTTCTGTTGCGGAGTGAATATTACATTTTGGCAGGGAATTGCAAGATAATTTAGTAAAAAAGTTAAGAATTTGTAAGATTTTCTTACCGGAGGAAGTCCATAAGGTTGGTATTCATGAGATTTGAACTAGCTTGGTAGGTAGCCTTAAGAACATTTTGCTCTTTCTGCAGTGCAGAGAAAAGCTCGGCCACATCGGCATCTTCTATTTTAGATTTGTGGGCTTCGTTCAAAAGTTTTGTTTTTTCTATGTTGGACTCAGCGTTAAGTGCGGTATTAGAAAGAGCACCAATAGTGGTTCGCATAGAGACGACACGGTCAATACTACTATCAAGTTTTTCCAGTAAGTTTTGAATGACCTCAGGGTTATCTGTTAATAGGGCACTTTCTAATGCGTAAAGCTCATCAAATATGCTGCTACCAGTTTCAGGTTCTTCATTAACAGAGGCGAGGGACCTGTCAATGCTAGGAAGGGGTGCGATCTCGAGATCTTTCTTGGAGAGTTCTTTCTCTGGCGAGGAGAAAAAGAGTTCACTTCCAGGAATGTTTATAGGGATAAAAACATCCTTATTAATTTCTATTTGAATTTTATTGTTATCGCCGTGAAATTTTCCGTTTTCATCAAAAGGGCGAGTTAGAATTTTCTGACCAGCAAAAATATAGCGATTGCCCATTCTCTTATTAGCAAGACTGAGTGCTTGATTACGAAGCTGATGAATTTCTTTTGAAACTCCCTCGCGAATCTCAGGACTATAAATTGAGGAGGCTTGACCGATGGCCAATTCTTTAGCCTTGGTAAGAATGTCTGTGAGTTCTTCTAAAACGTTTTCAGTGTACGCCAATTGCGTATTGGCAAAGTTCGTATTACGAAGATATTGAGCAGCATCGATATTCTGAGAGCGAATGGCCAAAAGTTCAACGTTACCAACTGGATCATCAGAAGGCTTTGCAACTCTTTTAAGAGTGGAGCCTTTCATTTGCAGGTCTTCAACTTTGGACTTCGTCTTACCGACGGCGTAGTTGATAGCGTGAACGGAACTGTTTTCAGATACTCTACTCATCGCTCATTACCCCAAAAGTCCTAAAACTGCTTTAAACATTTCATCACTTGCTTTGATCACTTTCGCTGAAGCCTCGTAAGCATTCTGGTAGCGTACCATATTGGCCGCTTCTTCATCTAGAGATACCCCAGAGAGTCTTTCCTTAAATGATTTGGCCTGGGCCAAAATTCCAGCTGATTGTTCTAAGTCAATTTTTGATTTACCTGATTGTAGTCCTACTTCACCAACAGACTTATGGTACTGCTCTTCAAAAGTAGTTGTGCCGTTATTTAAAATTTTTTCGTGTTGTAGTTTAGAAATAGCAACTGCAACTCTGTTATCACCCGGCTTATCAGGTTCAAGTGCTGTGGCGATATTATTAGAATCTGCTAGGATTTCATCTGATAAAGAAATGTATTCAGCTGCACGCTTTAACTCTAATGGTTCTTTAAAAAAATTAATGCCCGTAATCTTCTTTCCGCTACTTGAAGAATGGTTAGCAAATCCTTGGCGGTGGATAGCGTTTGTGGCCAACACTAAACCATGAGCAAGTTGATCTAATTGTTTTTCAAGAGATTCAAGGTCATTGTCTCTCGTTTTGAAAAGGGCACCAAGAGTACCGCCCTTAATCTTACTTGAAATTGAGATTCCAGGTCGTGCTGCAAAATAAATATCAGTATTACCTTTGTCACTGGAATTCTGGTTAGTATCAACTCCTTGGCCAGCGACAAGCTTTTGAGCAATTCCACCGGAGACAAGAGAGCCTACGCCCTCAACGTTAACGATGTATTGACCCTTATTATCAGTGTAAGTGGTAAGGGGGAAGAATTCGGCTAAAGTACCTACTGCACGGTCACGCTGATCTCGAAGATCATTGGCCTGGGCCCCAGAGACCTCTTGAACGTTAATTTCTTTATTGAGTCTAGCAATAGTTTCTGTAAGTGAGTTGATCTCATCAACACTTAGTTGAACCTTGTTGTTCATACTAGCGCGAACTTGATCAAGGTTATCTTGGATGCGGTGAAAATCGTCCGTCACAATGCGAGCATTTTCTTTTACCACATTTCGAATTGTTTCATTCTCTGGTTGTGTAGCAAGCTCTCTAAAAGAGTTGAAGAAACGATTGAGAATCTTGTTCATTCCTTCTGAGTTTACTTCGTTGAAAATTTCTTCAACATGAGAGAGTTGCAGGGTTCTTTCTTCGTTAAATTTATTATTAGAAAGAGAAACGTTAAGTTTTTTCTCGATAAGTTCGTCGTGAGAGCGACGGACACTTTGAATATCTACCCCGTTTCCAAGAGTATAATTACCTTCAGATATAGCAGGAGAAGTTTCAAGTCTTACTTGTTGACGAGAGTAACCTTCAGTATTGGCGTTGGCAATATTGTGCGAGGTCGTCGACATCGACTTCTTCGCAGCAAATAAACCAGATTTTCCAATATTAAGTAAATCAACGCCCAAGAGCTAATCCTTACCTGTTCAAGGTTTTAGTAAGTCCATCAGCACCATAAGTGGAGTAGACTTTTTGTCCTTTAAATCCTCGCTTAAGATCTCTTAAAGAGATCATCGCCTTATTTAAAAAGACTTGGTTTGTTTTATTCTGAAGCTGAATCTTTTCGATAATGTCGATAAGTAGAGAATTTAAATTCTTAAGGGCACTGACGCCGCTTTTAGCTTCAATATCATGGAAGAAGTTAATCAACTCACTTGCCTTGTTTAAAGGAGAGTCGATTAAGGTTGTTGAATTGATGGTTTCAACTAGTTTATTTCGTTCAAAATCAAGCTCGCTAATTTTAGCGATAGTTTCTTCTTTGAATGGGAGTAGTTCTTCAAGTTTATCTATATCACTAGCAAGAAGAGCAAGGTATTCATCACAGGCAATATCAAAAAGCTGTGAATGAAGACTACAGAATCCTTCCCAAATAGATAAGACCTGATGATAGTAGAGTTTTTTCTCTTCCATGAGATACTCTTCCTTTTAGTTTCTTAGAATTCTTCGCTTAACATTTTATCAGCGAGGGCATCGTAATCCACTTCATAAGTCCCGGCTTGAATTTGGGCCTTAAGGCGAGCAATCTTTTCGCTGTTGTCGATTTCAGGAGCAGCGTCTGCCACTCTTTTAATCTTAGAGAAATCTTTAATACCATCACCGATAGTCACCTTAGCATCTTGTGCTGTTTTAATAGTGATCTCAGTGGCCTTCTCTGGAGAGTTCTTTTTTAAACCCTCTATTTGAGAACTTTGTTTTGCTGTTTCTGTCTGAATATTTCTACTACGTGGAAAGAAACTTGAGCTGCGTGTATCAATGCTACTCATGGCCTACTCCTTGGCTTGATTCGTCTGTCCTGGACGAACTTCAGTATGAGAATTTTTAATATATTGTTTTAAGTGTTGAGGGACAATCTGATCAAGTACAACTTTTTTAATCCCAAGACCTGTATCTGACTTTGCCATCAATTGGGCACGTTCAAAATCAAGCAGGGAATTGTAATACTCAGTTGCGGATGAATCAGGGGTTTCCTTAGGAATTGTTTTTCTCATTTCAGCGAGAAGATGAGATGTGAAATTAGCTTCCATTCCTTCAGCAATATCTTCGTAAGGCTTGATAGGGCTGTTGTTAGTGTGAGTGCTAATTGGAGAATGAGAGTTGATTTTCATTCATACCATCCTAGGTTAAACTTGAGGCCAAATCCTTTGACCCTTAAGTAGATTGTAGCACTTTTTGACAAAGGGGGGATAGTGAAAAGCTTTCCCCGGAAAATTTAGCCTACCTGGTGTCAAATTAGCTCGATCTCAGCAACTAAACTACCATTTTTCTTTAAGGCCTGGAAGATAGAGATCAGGTCTTCCGGAGTGGTCCCTAAAGCATTTAGGGCCTTAACAAGATCGTTGATCGTAGTGGTCTGAGGAAAATCAGCAATAATATCTGAGCCGTTTTGTCCCTCTTTAACTTCTAAAACCATGTCTTTATGGGAGATAGCCGAGCGTTTTAGAACGATTCCACCACCGGCAACTAATGTACCAGTACGCTCATTGATCACAATTTTAGCTGCTACATCGGATATAACTTTGAAGTTTTCGATATTGGCGAGGAGTTCAACAACTTTTCTTTCGTAGTAATGTGGAATAATAACATCTACTGTTGATGAGTCTGAAGCAGTTGCATATTTTCCACCTAACTCTTGATTGATAGTGCGCTCAATTCTTGCCGCCGTTGTGAAGTCAGGATTATTGAGGGCAAGACGTACTGCTCTTTTATCATTGAAAGAAAGTTCAAGTTCTTTTTCAACAATTCCACCGTCGGGAATACGTGCAGTGGTTGCAAACTTTTTACCTCTTTCAGCTCCACCAATGGATAGAGGGCCATGGGCCGTAGCATAGACTTGACCATCTCCACCCTTAAGAGGAGTAACAAGCAGTGTTCCTCCTGCAAGAGATGTGGCATCTCCGATAGAAGAAACAGTTATATCAAGCTTTTGTCCTAGTCTTCCAAACGGAGGGAGTTTTGCTGTAACAATAACCGCGGCTACATTTTTTGAAGTGACTTCACTTTGTGGATTTAAACCCAGTGTTTGAAACATTTTTTTAAGGGAAGTATTCGTGATCTCACCACCCCCGTCTCCGGTTCCATTAAGACCTATAACCAGGCCATAACCAATGAGAGGATTTTCTCGCACACCTTTAACAGTAACTAAGTCTTTGAGTCTGCTAGAATTTGAAGCAAAAACTTGAAACGAAGTACAAATTGAGAGAAGGAGAAGTGCTTTGATCATTATTTATCCCTTAAGATGAAAACTTTTGACTCCAAAAGTCGGTCAGAGTTCACATAATCATTTTCCATAATATCTCGACGTGAAACAAGGGCCTGTACTTCAATGGATCTTTTTTCCTTTCTATGAATTACTTCTTTTCTTCCTCGAACCAGAAGGTAATCCTTATTGAGTTCTTCAATAATGGTTCCTGAAATTTTATCGTAGATCTTCATATCCATATCTGAATCCGAATTGTTAGCTGCTGCTGGTTGGGCAACAACTGGATTATTCGCTGGAGGAGGAGTCTCTTCGGCCTTTCTCTTTCTTTCCGGAAACTGAGATTTCAGCTCATTAGAAATTTGATTCCTCAGACCTTCTAGGACATTGAGAATGACAATATCACCAACTCTTTTATCATTTTGGTAAGTAAAGAGAGAGGCAGTGGAGCCTTGATTGGCCCACAAACTTCCAGAATCATCGTGATCTCTAAAGTCACTTGCTCTATAACGTTGAGGTTGATAGTTGCGCTTTACAGTTGGCTCAACTCTACCACTGGGTCTACCTAGGCTGTAGGTCAATGGATTTTCGATAGGTCTCTTATCTCTTTTAGTATCCCATTTATTTTTATAGCGTTGATAGTCTGAAGGTTGGTTGCTAGCAGATTTAGCCGCAGGGGAGCCCCTGCGGTTGGCATTTTCATCACGATCAATTTGACGATGAAAAGAATCTACGTAATGTGAGCAAGAAAATAAAAATAGAAATCCTAAAAGGTTAAATAACTTGTTCATAGCTGGACATGCACTTTGTTAATATCAATAACTTTACCGAAATATTTTTTATTTTTTTCTGGGTGATACACTTCAATCATCTGGCCAATAGAACCTGCAGAGCGGGGAATCCCATGAGTTTTAATTTTAATAAATTGGTTCTCGAGAATAACTTCTGACTTCACACCTGCTTTGATAATTCGAAGTGGCGATAAATCACTCATTTTAAGAATTTCTCCGGCCTTTAGTGGTTTGTTCGTTTGAAAGAAGCGGAGCTCATCGACATTACTTACTAATTCAGTGTGAGGGATTTTTTCGGTGTGAATAACTTCAATATTATCTTGGGAGATAGTAGAGAAGGCAGCTGTATTTGATAATAATCGATAAGCCTTGAAATAGGTTTTAAAATCAACCTTGATATTATTCTTATTCACCATTCCTAGAACAGACTTAATGTTGATAAGTAAGTCTTGGTTAGCTCCGTATAAGCAGCTGTTACAAAAAACAGATAAGGAGTCATTAGAATTGAACTCAACAAGGGAGGGAGTTCCCTTAGCTGCAGTGACATGAATGTTATCTTTAAGAGCAAGTTGATCCTTACTGATTTTATTTAAACTCTTAATGATTAAGCGTTCTTGGTTGAGATTGAACTCCGGAATATTGACGAGATGTTTTAGTTGGAAAGAACTGATGTTTCCTTCGAGATTACTAAGAGTAGCGCGGATGGTTTCAACTTGATCCTCGGTGCAGTTCTTCAACTTTAAAACGAGATCGTGGGCCAGGATGGAATTTTGAGTTTTAAGGAGACCATCCTTGCCTAAGTATTCGCAAGCAAATGAGTTCAAGGAGAATAGACTAAAGAAGAAAATGATTAACTTCATTCTTACCTAATGTTGTTTACTGTCTGAAGCATTTGATCTGCTACACCCATTACTTTAGAGTTCATCTCATAAGCTCTTTGGGCCTTAATTAAGTCTGTCATTTCATTCATCACGTTGACGTTAGAAGACTCAATCGCACCTTGCATGACAACTCCCGAACCATTTTGTCCCGGAATATTTTGGGTGGCCTGTCCGCTACCAGTTGTTGCTGCAACAAGGTTAGATCCATCGGCACGAAGGCCTGCTGGATTCACAAAGGTGAAAACAGGAATTTGTCCTAAGTTAATAGGCTGAATCGAGTCGCGCGTATAAGCATCAACAGTACCGTCTTCGGCAATATTAATTTTCATAATATTTGGTGGAACAACAACACCTGGGAAAACTCGATGTCCTGCACGAGTTACGAGATTACCTTGAGCATCTACGTTGAAACTTCCGTCTCTAGTGTACTTAAGTTCTCCATTAGGAGAGATAACTCCAAAAAAACCTTCACCATTAACCATGAGGTCATATGGATTGTTGGTAATTTGAGGGGCCCCTTGTGTGTGAATTTTTCTGGTAGCGGAGACTTTTGCACCTGAACCAACTTGATGTCCAACTGTATATTCAGAGTTGGCCGATGAGCGTGTTCCTGCTTCTTGAACAGTCTCGTAAAGAAGATCATCAAACTCTGTTCTTGATTTCTTAAATCCAGTTGTATTGATGTTTGCAATATTATTCGAAATGGTATTCACGTTTGATTCTTGAGCTGCCATTCCTGTTGCTGAAGTATGTAGGGCCTTAATCATAAGTAATCCTTATTAAAATTTACCAATTTCGTTGGCAGCTTTGCCTGAAATTTGATCATAAGTATTTATAGCTTTTTGAATTGATTCAAAGTGACGATGGGCCTTGATGAGTTCAGACATTTCTTCAATAGCATTAACATTGGACCCTTCAAGAAATCCTTGTCTAACAGTTGTCTTAAGATCACTACGAACAATGTTGTCTAGGTCTGGGGTGATGAAAAGAGAACTACCTTCTTTTCTCAGAGCATGCTTGTCTTTAAATTCCACTACAGAAAGTTGGTCAACAACTCCCTCACGAGTAAAGATCTCACCGGTTCCAGCAATGCTTAAAGAAGTATTATTAGGGACACGAATGACTCGGTCTTCTGGTGCTGCATCGGCCTTATTATTTAAAAGTTTAAAGCCTTGGTCAGTTACTAACTCCCCATCTTTATTGAGATTAAAGTTTCCTCTACGAGTGAATCTTACCCCTGTCGGTGTCAGCACTTCAAAGAAACCTTCTCCCTGAAGGGCCAAATCAAGCGGATTGTTGGTGGGCATAAGTTGTCCCTGTTCAAAGACAGTAAAACTCCCATCAACAGCAACCATAGCGTTCTCAGCACCTTGAGTGTGATAGAAATCGTCAGGTGAAAATTCACCTCGAGGAATATGAATATCTTCTACACCCTTAGTAAGAGCAGTAAGATGTTCCTTAAAGACTAATTGATCTTTCTTAAAGCCAACAGTATTAGCGTTGGCAACGTTGTTGGCAATTGTCTCAACTTTTCTCTGTTGAGCAATTTGACCGCTAAGTGGAACCCAAATATTTTTCATACAACCTCATCCTAAGGCGCTGAGGGAAAGTTGACTTCCCTCTAGGCAATTTTAGCACCCTGGGTGCCAGAAAAGTAGCATGGGCAATTTCATCCCTATCATTCAAGTATTAGAAAACTTGTCCTATGTAAGTCCCTATGGGAAAATAAGCTTAATTTTTTTATGATAAAGGATACTTTATGGCCTCTAAAGATAGTGTTGCTCGCGATTTTGAGTCTTCATTAAAAGAACTTGAGCAAATTGTTAAACAACTAGAGTCTGGTGAAATGACTCTAGATGAAAGTTTAAAGAATTTTGAAAAAGGTATTGAGCTCTATAAAGAGTGTCGGCAAACTCTGCATTCTGCAGAAAAGAAAATAAAATTGTTAAATGATAACTTAAAAGAAATTGATTATCAGGAATAAGCCGCAAAAAGGTGAGAATTTGAAACGTTTACTTAAAACACTTATCGTTCTAATTATCTTGGGTCTTCTAGGAGTTGTTTCTTTACTTGGAATCTTCTTTATAGTTTCGCTTGATTTGCCACAAATTAATTCTCTTAAGGATTATAATCCCCCAGTATCTTCGAGAATACTTTCTAAAGATGGTGAAGTTTTACTGGAGCTGGGATTAGAAAATAGGGATGTCATAGAATTCAAAGATATTCCGCCATCTATTGTTAGTGCTTTTTTAGCTGCTGAGGATGATAACTTTTATAACCACAAGGGTATTGATTACTATGGGATTCTTCGAGCTTTCATAGTGAATCTTCGTGCAGGGAAATTAGTTCAGGGTGGATCAACCATTACTCAACAAGTAGCCAAGTCTTTTCTTCTCACTCGTGAAAGAACGATCACTAGAAAAATAAAAGATCTCCTTCTGGCCCATAAGATTGAGCAGAAACTTAGTAAAGAAGATATTCTTTATCTCTACTTAAACCAGGTTTACTTAGGTGGTGGATACTATGGAGTTAAAGCTGCCTTTAAGGGATATTTTGATAAAGAGCTGGAAGAGGCCACGATTGCAGAAAGTGCATTGGTTGCAGGTCTCTTAGTTGCACCTGGTAGGTACTCGCCTTATGTAAATCCTCGATACGCTAAAATGAGACAGAGTTATGTTTTAAAACGACTCTATGAAACGAATAAAATTACTCAAGAAGAGTATGAGGCTTCCCTTGCTGAAGATATAAAAATGAGGATTAGGAAGCCTACGCCCATGAAGGGAGGTCACTTTACTGATTGGGTAAGACAAGAAGTTGTAAAAATTGTCGGTAAGGATGAATTCCTAACCGAAGGCTATGAAGTTGTAACAACACTAGATTGGGGTCTGCAATCAAAGGCGGAAGAATCAGTTAGAAACAATATCAAAGATCTTGATAAGAGACAGGGCTTCAAAGGACCTTTAAAGCACTTCGCAACGAATGAGGAAATAACGGAAAAAATTATTGCTTACCGACATAAGCTTTTAAAGGATAATTCTCAATTCTTCTCGTTTACTACTGAAGGTAAAAACGTCTATGAGTACCAAGAAACAGATGAAGAAAGCCTTGAGAAACTCAATTACTTCCAGAACAAACTGGAAGAGGTGCCTGAGAAGGCCCGTCGTTTAGTAGATATTGGTAACAACACTGAAGATCCGGTTAATAAATTCATTGAAGCGGGATCAACATATCATGGTGTTGTGGTTAAAACTGATGATGCTAAAAAAACCATTATAGTCTCTATTGGGGGAGTACGCGGAGTTATTCCATTGAAAGGTTTTGAATGGGCCCATCCTCGTAGCATTAGTGAAGTTCCGCAATATCATGCAAAACCAAATCAGCCTTCGAGAGTCGTTAAGGTTGGGGATCAAATTCTTGTTAAGGTAGAGCGCAAGTCAGTTCCTTATCAACAACTTATTGATGAGTCTTTTTTAAAACGTCATGAAAAAGATGCCAATCTTTCTTTAGTTCTCAAAGAAAAATTTCATGAGCTGAGTCTTGATCAAGAGCCTGAAGCAGAAGGTGCATTGATTGCTCTCAATCCATATAATGGTGAAATTGTCTCTCTCGTTGGCGGTGTTAATTTTGAAAAGTCCCAGTTCAATAGGGTTATTCAATCTTCTCGCCAGGCAGGTTCTGCTTTTAAACCCTTTATTTATGCAGCTGCATTAGAGAATGGTATGACTCCATCTACCATTCTGATGGATACACCCCAGGCCTTAAGTGGAGTAGATGATAGCCTCTCTTGGAAGCCAAGAAACTATGATGGTGCATTTAGAGGGCCAATGACTCTACGTACGGCACTGGAAGTTTCTCGTAACGTACCAACAGTTCGATTAGTACAAGAACTGGGTGTTCAAAAAATTCACGATTTTATCAATAGACTTCACATCAATGCGGATGTTCCAAGAGATATGTCCCTTTCTTTAGGTTCATTCGGAATTAGTCTAGCAGAGTTAACGAAGGGATATGCGATTTTTGCTAATGGCGGTAAGGCCATTAGGATGAAACATATAACCTCGATCGTAGATCGTTATGGCCAGGAAATTCCAATTCCAGCAGCAGATGCAGATTGGAAAGAAGAAAAAGAAGATGATGGGCCAATTATAAAAGTCGTTGAAACTCCTCCGATGCCGGAAGAAGGAGAGGGAGAGGACTTAGGACCTCAACCCTTTGTGAACCCATTCACTAAAGACTTGGGTCCAGTTCAGGTTTATGACCGTAGACTCTCTTACATTGTAACTAATATTCTTAACGGAGTGACTCTTCACGGTTCAGCTAGAAAAGTTAACAAGATATCAAAAAATATTGCTGCCAAAACAGGTACTACTAACAACTTTGTTGATGCTCTGTTTGTTGGTTACACTACCAACCTCGTAGTAGGAACATGGGCAGGCTTTGATGATAACCGCACTCTTGGCTATGGGGAGTACGGAGGTAAGATTGCCCAGCCTATTTTTAGTGAATATATGGAAGAGGCCATCTCTAAGTATGGAGACCACCCATTCACCGCTCCTCCAGGGATAACCACTGTTCTTGTTGATAAAGAGACCGGTAAACCGCTAACTTCTGGAAGTCTTGATGGTTTCCTAGAATCTTTTGTTACAGGTACGGAACCAGAAGCCGCCACTCCATTATTTGAGCAAAAAGGTCAAGACTCAGATGATGTGGGTGTGGAAGATGATGAGTACTTTAAGAATCTCTAACTAAAATACTTTTTTTGCCGATAGGACCTTTACGGAGGTCCTATGCCAAGGAAAGGATGGACAAGAACGTATTTATACTTTTTAGGATTGGTCTTTGCCGTCCACGTAATAACTTTTTTTATTACTTGGAAGCCAGTTATCACTGTTTACCAACCTAAGGACAGTGCTTCAGAATTCATTCGACTCAAAATTCATAAAACGAAGAAACAAATTGTTCAATCAGAAGATTCGCCAGAAGTTCGGGAACCAGTAGAAGATGCATTTCTAAGTGATAAAAATCGGACTTTTGATCGTCAGACAGTTGCTAAGAATACGGACACTTTTAAAAAGTCTGCCAAAGGTAATGCTTCAATCACTCAAAATGAGAGAGGCGCCAAAGAGCAAAAAGATGTAAAAAACCTAAAGCTCTCTGATATGGGCCTTGCTCATGAGTATGCTCAAACATTCAAGCCTCTTCAAGAAATGGCCAGTGAGTCGATTAAAGGGCTTGAAAACGGCGATATAAACGAATCGGGACTTTCTGCCACAAATGACTATATTGAAGAGATGACCCTAGGGGATTTTACTCAGCTCAACACTACGGAGTTTAAACACTACGGTTTCTATCATCGTATTAGACAAAAACTCGAGCAGTTCTGGGGAAGAAGTATTCAAGAGAAGGCCCAGGCCCTCTATCGTAGTGGACGACATATCGCGAGTCAGAATCACATTACCGCAATGGTAGTTACCCTCAATGAAAAAGGTGAAATTCTATCTGCTGAAATTAAAACATCTTCTGGTGTGAGAGAACTGGATCAAGCGGCGATTGAATCATTCAATCAGGCCGGCCCTTTTCCTAATCCACCAAAAGATATGTTAGTGAATGGCAGGGCCGTCATTGAATGGGGCTTTGTTGTAAAAACTTAGTGATGACCTTTTAACATTTGCTTTAAGCGATCAATACCTTCAATCGCAACATAGTCTGACCAAATAGCATCAAGCTCACGGATCGTTTCAACGACCTGTAGTGCAGCTTGATCGCGAGAAATCTTCTGTGATTCGGCGTAGTTTGAAATACATTTATTTAGAATTTCAATAACAGGTGAATTACAAACTTGATTTAACCTTTCATCAAAAGATTGATTAATCTTTTTTTCCTTGCTCTTGATAATAGCTGTATTTAATAGCTGGATTGATTCCATTCTGAAAGTACCTCAAAAAATCTGTAAGTGAGACGGCAGTATTACCAAAGGAACTTGTTTCGTAAAGGATGATTTAAGATAGTGAATAAAATTTAGATATATGGAAAGGTGTGGCAAGAAATAAAAGCTAAAGGAGGCGCTAAATTGCTTAACGCCTCCATAAAATTTAGTGAGAACTGCTACAAAAGTTTTCATAATCACTAGCTGATAACAAATTATTTAGTTCGCTAGTGTTGCTTAACTTGATTTTAATAAGCCATGAACCATAAGCATCGCTGTTGATTTGTTCAGGAGAACCTTCAAGGTCTGCATTTTTTTCAATTACTTCGCCAGAAAGTGGAACATAAAGATCACTCACTGATTTAATTGATTCAACCACACCAAAAGTTTCACCTAGAGTTAGCGCCGTTCCTGCTTCTGGTGTTTCAAGGAAAACGATATCCCCAAGTGCTGATTGAGCAAAATCTGTAATCCCAACAGTTGCTGTATCACCTTCGACTAATACCCACTCATGTTCTTTTGTGTACTTTAAATTTTCTGGAATGTTTGTGGCCATTACTTATGTCCTCCCGTTACAAACGATTTTTTAATTAATGTCGTTGGATAATGTTTATTTCTAATATCAATCAAGAATACGTCATCAGCTGGAACTTTATCAATGTCAATACGAGCTAGAGCAATACCTTTGCCAAGTGCTACGGACATCGTTCCACTGGTAACCACGCCAATAACTTCTCCTGCACCATTAACAACTGGATAACCATCACGCGGAATACCTTTTTCAAGCATCAATTTAACCAGTTTATATTTAACAGGCTTCGGGGACAGGGCTTCTTTACCAATGAAGTTTTCCTTAGCAAGTTTTACTGTCCAACCTAATGAGGCATCATAAGGTGTGACTTCATCGCTGAGTTCATTCCCATAAAGTGGAAAGCAGACTTCAAGTCTAAGGACGTCGCGACTAGCTAGTCCGCAAGGTGTCACCCCTTTGTCTAAAAGCTGTTGCCACAGTTTAATAATTTCCTCGTGTGTTCCAAAAACTTCAAAACCATCTTCGCCAGTGTAACCAGTACGAGCAAAAATAAAATTTCCTTTTTCTAGAACAGAATAATATTCGATATCTTCAAGGTCCGTGAAAATTGATTTTAGAACTTCGAAAGTTTTAGGGCCTTGAACCGCAATTAAAGAGTACTCATCGGATTTGTTAACGAGTTCGCAATTAAATCCAGAAAGCTTAGATTGCATCCAGCTAAAATCTTTGTCGATGTTGGAAGCGTTTACACAAATAAAGATGCGGTCCTCGCTAAATTTATAAACAATTAAATCATCAATAATTGTCCCATCTTCGCGGCAAAGAGGAGAGTAAATCGCCTTACCATTTTCTGCCAAAGTAATGTCATTAGTAAGAATGTAATTTACAAATTTGAGAGCATCAGGGCCAGTAACCAGGAATTCACCCATGTGGCTCACATCAAACATTCCAACATTTTGTCTTACGGCAATGACTTCATCTTTAACGGAAGTGTACTGAACAGGCATATCCCAGCCAGCGAAAGGTACGATTTTAGCATTAAGTTTTAAGTGTTCGTCATAAAGACGGGTTTTAAAATTAGACATAACTATCCTTTGATTTTCTTTTCACAGGCTATAACTAAGTTTTCGATAAGGGAAATAACTGTCATAGGTCCTACTCCACCAGGAAC
Organism: uncultured Bacteriovorax sp.; assembly: GCA_964459395.1. Taxonomy (GTDB): domain Bacteria; phylum Bdellovibrionota; class Bacteriovoracia; order Bacteriovoracales; family Bacteriovoracaceae; genus Peredibacter. The sequence goes on along the minus strand of CAYWMU010000027.1, from coordinate 7,507 downwards.
TGGAGAGATATTTTCTACTAGGGGAGAAACTTCATCAAAGCTAACATCTCCCACAAGTTTTCCATTCAGAATATTGATTCCAACATCAATGACGGTGGTTTTTTTCTCTGGATTAAAATGCTCGGCTCTAAGTAGTCCGGCCTGTCCAACGGCACTGACCACAATATCGGATTTTTTAGTGTAGCGAGAAAGATCTTTGGTTTTCGAGTGAGCAATCGTTACAGTTGCATCGTAATTTGAAAGAAGCATGCTCAAAGGTTTTCCAACAATAAGACTTCTTCCGATAACTAAAACTTCTTTCCCTGCGATTTCAATTCCATAGTGGCCTAGAAGGCGCACAATGCCTTTGGGTGTACAAGGAAGTAAGTTTGCAAGTTCTCTGCAGCCTTTAAAAAGAAGCTGAGTGTTCATTCCGTGAAAACCATCAATATCTTTGCAGGGATCTACTAAGTTCGTAAGGTCTAAGTGCTTCAGTTGATCAGGAACTGGTAGCTGAATAATAATCCCATGAATTGAAGGATCTTTATTTAGGGCCTCAATGTTAGAAAGAAACTTTTCAGGACTAATGGACTCATCCCACTGGTAGAGTTCAAAATTGGCACCTACCAACTCGCAGGCCTTTCTTTTATTTTTAATATAAGTGACACTGGCAGGATCACTCCCTACGAGGACGACGCCCATACGAGGAGTCAATCCTTTGGATTTTAAGAGGTTAACCCTGTCTGTAAGTTCAAGGCGCAGTTTTTCAACTAAAGGCTTCGCACTAAGTATTCTAGAATTCATAGGCTCTCACTATAAAACGAAGACCGTAAAAAGTCCTTTCTTATTTAGTGGAGTCAGAGTATCTCAAAAGGATGAAAGTTTTATTCTTTATTGGTCTTGGAATGCAAATCTCTGGTCTAGTGGCCGTTGGACTGTGCTTTTTTTCTGGTATACGAAATGGAGATTATGGTCATTTTGAATTAGCTCAATTAGTCATAGGGTCTTTTATCTTTTACGTGGGAAATTATCTTAAAGCCCGCTCCCTTAGCTAGACTCTCACTCGGCGAGTTGTTAGAATTAAGTCCTAACAAGGAACTAATTTGATTGTACTCGCCATTGACCCAGGATCCCGCACCGCTGGTTATGCTCTTCTAAAAAAAGAAGGAAGAAAAATATCCTACATAGCTTCAGGGATTTTAAAATTTAATCCCAATCATGAGTTCTTAGAACGCGTGAGCGATATTTTTGAACAAATACGCAGTCTCATTGCGGCCTATAAACCGGATCAAGTGGCCCTTGAATCTCTCATCTATGTTAAAAGTCCCACGGCCTTGATTAAGTTGGCCCAATCCCGTGGTGTGATGCTGGCGGCCCTGGGAAAAGAGTATGATCATAAAGTTTTTGAATATTCTCCCAATGAAATCAAATCTGTGGTTTCTGGTCACGGCCATGCTACGAAGGAAGGAATTCAAAAAGTATTAAAGCAGTACCTTGGGTTAGAAAGTTTTAAAACTCATGATGAATCAGATGCTATTGCCATTGCTCTTTGCCATCTGCTTAGTGAGGGAAGAATGCTCATCCCAAAAGAAAAGACGAAAAAAGTGAAGGGAGGAGGCAAAGGTTTGGCGGCTTCTCTTGCTCATAAAATAAAGGAACCGATTCTATGATTGGCTATCTTACTGGTACAATTGTTCATTCCGATGTGACTAAGTCAATCGTGCTTACTAATAGTGGAATTGGTTATGAAGTTGTTACAGCAACTCCATTAGTTCCTAATAAAGATATTGCCCTCTTTATCTCTCATATCATCCGTGAAGATAGTCAGACTCTCTATGGGTTTGAGAGTGTAGATGAAAAGAAGTTTTTTGAAATGCTCATCGATGTTAATGGGATTGGACCTAAGTCTGCCTATGGACTCATTAGTCACTTAGGAGTTTCTCAAATTCTTTCTGCTATTACTTTTGAGAATGCGGATGTTTTGAAATCAGCTCCGGGAGTTGGGAAGAAGTCAGCAGAACAGATTATTCTCACTTTAAAAGATAAAATTCAAAAACTTGATATTGGTTTTTCCATGAGTGAGAAACCTCAGAAGAAGGGTGCAAAACAACCAAAGAAAAATGAGATGGATCCTTTTGTGATTAAAGAGACGTTAGCGGCTTGTCAGGGACTGGGGTTTAAGGACCAGGATATTCTTCCGCTTGTTCAAAAACTTTTGCAGGACAATCAAAAAGCAACTTCCGAAGAGTTGGTTAAACTCATTCTAAAGGAGCTTAGATAGTGAGCGAGCGTTTTGTTGATGGTGATATTCAAAGTAGCGAGCGAGACCAAGAAGCGCAGCTTCGCCCTCAGAATTTTACAGAATACGTAGGTCAAGAACGTGTTGTTGAAAATATTGAACTGATGGTTCAGTCGGCCCTTGTTCGTAAAACGGCAATGGATCACGTTCTTTTATCTGGTCCTCCGGGGCTTGGTAAAACTTCCCTTGCCATGCTTATTGCAAAGTCTCTAGGAACTGAAATGCATTTAGTTTCGGGACCTGCGATTGAGAAGAAAGGAGATTTGGCCGCTGTTCTCACAAATTTAAAACCTCGAGATGTTCTTTTTATTGACGAGATTCACCGTATGCATATTACGGTAGAAGAAATTCTTTATTCAGCGATGGAGGATTACCGTTTAGATATTCTCATTGGCCAAGGTGCTAGTGCTAGAACCATGCAAATTGATCTTGTTCCATTTACTTTAATTGGTGCGACTACTCGTTCTGGCCTTCTCTCAAATCCACTGAGAGATCGATTCATGGCCCATCTTAATTTTGATTACTATCCACCGGAGACCTTGGTTAAAATTATTTCTAATAATGCCGATAAGATGGGTATCCGCTTTGAGGAGATGGCCAAAGAGGAAATTGCTCGTCGTGCTCGCGGAACTCCACGTATAGCTAATCGAATTTTAAGAAGAGTTAGGGATTTTGCCCTGGTAAACAAAAAGAGCCTAGTTGGAGAGTCTGAAGTCAATAGTGCTCTTAATTTGATGGATATCGATGGTTTAGGCCTTGATTCCATGGATCGTAAAATTCTTTCAGTTATAAAAGAGTATTATCAGGGTGGTCCAGTTGGGATTGACGCTCTTTCGGCAACCCTGGGCGAGGATAAGCAAACAATTGAAGATGTTTATGAACCCTATCTTTTGAAGCAAGGCTTACTTCTTCGCACTCCGAGAGGAAGGGTCTTGTCTGAAAAAGCTATAGAGCACTTAAGGTAGTCTTGACTTGTGTTGTCAATATTTATACATGTAGCACAAATTTTCTACCATACAAAGTGACAAAAGTAGTTTATACTACTGAAGGTTATTACGGTTTTTTAAAAGGTTACAGATGATTTATCAACGTACGCTGGCAAAAGATGTTCAAGTTACTGGTATCGGACTCCATTCTGGTAAGAAAGTAACCATGAAATTACATCCTGCAGATGCAGACACAGGTATTGTGTTTGTGCGTACGGATATTAAAGGGGCCAAACCGGCCCGTGCCACTGCTACTTCTGTGGGAACAACGGAAAATGCAACCACCCTAGGTGAAGGTTACGAAGCCATTCACACCGTTGAGCACCTATTAGGTACTCTTTACGGAATGGGAATCAATAACTGTTTCATTGAAATCGATGGGCCAGAAGTTCCTATTATGGACGGTTCCGGTGCTTCTTTTGTTTTCCTGCTTAAAGAAGCAGGCATGAAGAATAATAATAAGTCTAAAGAGTTTCTTGTCATTCTTGATACTGTTCGTGTTGAGAAAGACGGAAAGTGGGCGACTTTTGAGCCCCATCACAACCTTAAAATCGACTCGACTATTGTTTTTGCTCACCCGCAAATCAAAACCCAAGCCTTTGAATTCGAATTCTCTTGTGAGAACTTCATTCACGATATCGCTCGCGCACGTACCTTTGGTTTTGCTCGTGACGTCGATACTCTAAAGCGTAAAGGCCTTATTAAGGGTGGATCTCTTGATAACGCGATCGTTTTAGATGATTACAAGGTGATGAATCCGGAAGGACTACGCTTCCAGGATGAATTTGTTCGTCATAAAATTCTTGATACTATCGGTGATGTGGCCCTTCTAGGTTATGAGATTGCCGGTAAAATCACGACCTATAAGTCAGGTCACAACATTCACAACCTTCTTTGCCGTAAACTTCTTGAGACACCAAGTGCCTATGAGATTGTTTCTGCTTCATCTCTAAAAGCAGAAGCAAGAGAAGCACTTCAATTACCTCAGTTTATTAACGTTTCTTATTAATAGATTTCTTTTAAGCTCCGTAATGTGAACCTTATTGAAGTAGGGTGGGCATCCTTTAAACTTTAAGAATCTACCAAGTCGTGATAAAAAAAACTGGTTTTGTTTATAATTTATTCAATGAGGATATTCATGAGACTCTCGCGTGGTTACTGGCAAACTCTAAAAGAAACACCCTCTGATGCAGAAGTTATTTCTCAGAAATTAATGCTTCGTTCAGGATTGATCTATAAAACAGCAGCAGGGCTTTATACCTATCTTCCTATGGCCTTCAGAACTCTTAAAAAAGTCGAAAAAATTATTCGCGAAGAGCTTGATAGAATCGGCTGTTATGAAGTGCAAATGCCTGTGATTACTCCTGCAGAACTTTGGAAAGAAACAGGCCGCTGGGATACTATGGGTCCGCAGATGTTAAAAATTAAGGATCGTGCAGAGAGAGAACTTTGTGTAAGTCCAACTAACGAAGAAACAGTGACTGATTTATTCCGTAGAACTGTATCTAGTTATAAACAACTTCCTGTTTGTCTTTACCAGATCAATACAAAATTCCGTGATGAAATCCGTCCACGTTTTGGATTGATGCGTGCTCGCGAGTTTTCCATGAAAGATGGTTACTCTTTTCATTTGGATAAAGAATCTCTTGATAAATTTTATGAAGAGATTTTTGTTGCCTACTCAAATATCTTCAAGCGCCTTGGACTTGAGTTTATTGCAGTAGAAGCCGACGGTGGTGCTATGGCCTCTGGAGGAGCTAAAACCCATGAATTTCAGGTTGTAGCAGGTAACGGAGAGGATGATGTGGTCCATGTCCCGCAAACTGGTTTTGCGGCCAATATCGAGAAGGCCATCACTGAAAGAAAGGGATTAACAACACTTCCTGCTTCAGAACTAACCAAGTTCTCAACTCCTAATCAAAAAACTTGTGAAGAAGTATGTGCCGCCCACGGTTTTGATATCACTCATTCTTTAAAATCAATTGTGATGGTTGCTACCATTAAAGGTAAGGACCAATTTTTCATGGTGATGCTTCTTGGAGACGATAATCTCAATGAAGTGAAATTTAAGAATAAAGTTTCAGCCGATGATATCCGCCCAGCTCATCAAACTGAATTAGAAGAGCTCGGTCTCATTAAAGGGTTCATGGGCCCAACTTTTGAGTCTGATAAGTTTAAAGTTATTTTTGATGAAACCATCAACATGGATGCTTCATATGTTGTTGGAGCTAATGAAGAGGATCATCACCTTAAAGGTTTTGTACCTAGTCGTGATACAAAACCTAAGCATTTTAGAGCGGACATGCGTCGGGCCCGCGAAGGGGATTTCATTGGAGAGCATCCCATTACAATGAAAAAAGGAATCGAAGTTGGTCACATTTTCCAGCTCGGTGATAAATATACCAAATCCATGAAAGTCACCGTCCTCAATGATAAGGGGCAAGCAGTAACTCCAATTATGGGCTGTTATGGAATTGGTGTGAGTCGAGTCATCGCTTCTTCGATTGAGCAAAATCACGATGAAAACGGCATCATTTGGCCGGCTTCAATTGCACCTTATGATATTTATCTAGGTTACATCGGAAAAGCTCCAGAGTTTAAAGAACTTGCGGAAAGTATTTTCACTGAATTGAATTCTTCGTTTGAAGTTCTCTTCGATGATCGTGGAATGGGCCCTGGGGCGATGTTTAAAGATGCTGATCTTCTTGGTTTACCTCTGAGAATTACTCTCGGTGAGCGTGATTACAATGCAACTGGGGAAATTGAGATTAAAGTCAGAAAAACAGGTGAGACTTTAAAAGTAAAAAAAGAAGATCTTATCTCAACAATAAAAACTAAATTAACAGAGCTAGGCAAATGGGCATAGAACAAACTTTTGATATTATCTTTGGTCTTCACTCCATCGCTGCTGCTCTTAAAAACCCTTTAAGACAACACGAAAAGCTTGTCGCTACTGATGAAGGACTCATTGAGCTTCAAAAAAAACACAATATTCAGGCCAAAAAACTAGAGATTAAATTAGAAATAGTTTCTTCTCATCAGTTACAAGAACTAGGAAAAAGATATTGTGCTGAACTCGATGTCGAATTCCACCGTGTTCCCTCTGGAATGTTTCTTAAAACATCTCCTTTGGAAACCTACGACCTGCAATCAATAATAAAAAAACCAGAAGTAAAACTTCTGGCCCTCGATCAGATTACGGATGTTCACAACGGTGCTGCCATTCTTAGAACGGCCAGTTTTTATGGTATTGATGCTGTACTAATACCTTCATCAAAATCATTTGGTTTAACACCTTCATTCTATCGAATAGCTTCTGGGGCAACGGAATTTATCCAACTCATCAGAGTAAATTCTTTAAGCCGAGCAGTATCCCAGCTAAATGATGCAGGAATCGAAACAATTGGACTTTCTGAGCATTCGGAGAGTTCTTTAGCGGAAGAAGAGCTCCGTAATAAAAAAAGAATTTGTTTATTGCTAGGGGCTGAAGAGACAGGTCTTAGCCATGCTGTCAGCCGTTTAGTGCAAAAGAATATGTCTTTAACCTCTCAAGGGGGAATAAAATCCCTTAACGTTTCTGCTGCCTCTGCTATTGCAATGGAAAAATGTTTTGGAGTAAGTTAAAAATAGCTTGCTTAAATGTTTAAGTACGATTATAAATTTCAAATTCATCGGACTTAAATGTGTTGATGTTGGGCTGCTCTAGCTCAGTTGGTAGAGCAACGGTTTTGTAAACCGTAGGTCGCAGGTTCGACTCCTGTGAGCAGCTCCATTAAATGGCGTGGTTCCCGAGTGGCTAAAGGGAGCAGACTGTAAATCTGCCGGCGTATGCCTTCGATGGTTCGAATCCGTCCCGCGCCACCATTATGATGATGAAACTTTTTTATGCGGGTGTAGCTCAGTTGGTAGAGCACCAGCCTTCCAAGCTGGGGGTCGAGAGTTCGAACCTCTTCGCCCGCTCCATTAAAAAATAACTAAAAATATTAGGTTTCGCTCGCGTGGCTCAGTGGTAGAGTACTTCCTTGGTAAGGAAGGGGTCACGAGTTCAATTCTCGTCGCGAGCTCCACTCCTAAAAATGTACTGCTGTAGGCAGTATTTTTCTGTTGTCAGAAATAGACGGCTGAAGCATACTCTACGAGCTAAATTAACTATATTAGGTAATGAATAACCTTATTTAAGGAGACCAAGTCATGGCAAAGGAAAAATTTGACCGTAGTAAGCCACACGTAAACATTGGTACTA
>CAYWMU010000026.1:0-22355 GCA_964459395.1 uncultured Bacteriovorax sp. | reverse complement strand
GGACAGAATTATGAAAGAGAAGAGAGAACTGTCAGATCAAGTCGTGACTTTTACACATTAAAAACCTTCATTGTTTTATTTTGAAGCTTTTTAGAAAAATTAAGCCAACCTTTTTGAGAGATAATACTGGCAATGCCCCAGTGGGTAGTCCTCTAAAGTTCCATGTATTTGAAACCATTTTTTGTATAAAACTCAACATTCTTTTTTGTTGATGTGTTGAGATGGATACCATGGCACTTTCTTGAAGCAGCAAGTTCCTCAACCTCTTTTATGAGATCACTTCCAATTCCTTCAGATTTGTAATTCTCTTGAACCCATAAAGTATGAATATAAATCCATCCCCATAAAGAGTAACCATAAGTGATGGCTATCATTTCCTCATCATCTTTTTGGTAGTTCTCAAGCAAGCAGATAACAAAATCTTGTCTTTTTTCTTTTAAATAATGTTGAGGAAGTCCAGGAAAGAACTCATGGGTATAGTTTTTCTCTACAAGGTCAATGTAGCTAGCAGCTAGATGTTTGTTGCTGTCATCGAATGTGACAAGATTTAGATTTCTCATACTCAAATCTCCATAAGGTCATTGGTTATAATTATAACATTTTGTCTCTGATTAGATAAAAAATTGTACCGAATCTGGTCTTTGTTTGTTCTAAAGGGAGCTTTTTCTCCACTTTTCCTCAGATAGTAACGATTAAGAATTGAATAATTATGTACGGGGATTTTCATGCTTAAGGACCGACTTAGAGAAGCAATTAGTAAGGTAGATATGTCTATAACAACTTTGGCACGACTAGCAGAAGTTCCAAGACAGAATATTATGAAATGGCTTCAAGGTAGTTCTCCTAATATTGAGCAACTTAGTAGGGTCGCAAATGTTTTAGAAGAATCCTTAGACTGGTTGGTTTCTGGGAAGATGCCAGAAGACCCTATGGGCCAGTTTATGGAGAAGCTTCACATTCATACAGGTTTATATGAAATAACAGTCAAAAAAGTAGTTAAAAAAAGGAAGGGAGGAAGGTCATGATTTACAAGGGAATTTCATCTTTAGGCTTGATAGGGATATTAAGCTTATCAGTATCCTGCTCACAGAGTGGAGATGTTTCAAAGGGAAGTCAGTCAACAGGTGGGAGAGACGCAGGGAGCGTGCAAACAAGTGTTGCAGCGACTTTTATTGATGCTCCTGTTGATGGATTAAGATGGTCTGTTGAAAAAAGTAACAAGAGTGGATTAACCTCCAATGGTGGACAGTTTAATTGTGAAAGAGGTGAGCTTGTTAGATTTGAGATTGGAAGGAAAGGCGAAGGGATATTTCTAGGTGAAGCTCCTTGTGGGGATAAGATTTTTGTCACCAACTTAAAGAATCAATCTATCTCTGATAACGTCAACATTGCTCAAGTCCTACTGACATTATCTGATTATGAACAAAATGAGGTCAGTGAAATTGTAAAAATGACTATCCCAAGTTCTGTGGCCAATGCCAGTATCCCATCAGTTAATGTCAGTAACTTTTCATCTGAACTTGATAATCTTAAAAATGATTTTGCTGAACTTACTGGAAAAACTTACGTCAATAGTGTTACTGCAAACTCTCATTTAAACAGTTCAATCATTAGGTTTAGAAATACAGTTGAGCTACAAAGATTTAACTCTCTTCTTGTCTCTGAAAAACCTACTTCATCAAATTTTAATAGTCCTGAAGATCGAAATAAAGAGATTCAAGTTTATATGAAAGGAACTGGGGTCTGTTCTGGTTTAGACATTGATTTCATGATGGGGATTTATAAGGATGGCACTAACAATTATCGTGCTTACTCTTACATGAATCAGGAGAGAGTGGGAAGTGAGGGCAACTTTTGTCAGAAGTTAGGTCGAAATGAGGGCCAAGACTTTGAAGGCCTTTGCTATGGACATGAGGTTGATGACCAAGTGCTGCTTGGAAACAATATTCTCCTGAGGGGGAAGATTCGCGATATCAACGCTTATTTAAACTCAACAAGTGGCCCATACAACTTAGATGATGCTGAGGAACTTTTTGAGTTCTTTGGGTCTTTTTATGTGGAGTCAGGAAGGTTAAAGGGAAAGGTTACACTAGAGAGAACTCTTGAGATTGGAGGAGGCACACCTAGTGAATATGCCAATCTTCCAGAGAAGTGTGAGTACACTATTAATCAAGCAAATGATGCAAGATTTAATCAGTATGGAGAAGAAGATGCTCCTGAAATACCTAGAGTCCTTCATGGAGGATGGGAGCTTGATACCAGTGTGAACTCAACAGGTTTAATCTGTAATGACTATCCTGGAACTATTCCTGGATCACCAAGCTTTGAAATTAATGTGACTGGTTCTGATATTCATGTGATTGAAAATAATGTTTTTACTCCAGGAACTTGGAAAACAGAAAGTTATATTTATGAAAATAATGAAGCACCAGGAATGCTTTATTTCTATCAAGAGTCGGTTGTTGGTAACTTCAACCTTCAATTTAACTACAGTTATGACTATGGCTCTTTTGGTGGATATGTGCACCAAGGAGACCCAACTAAAGCATGTAATTTATTTCTTAGGAAGAAACCATAGTAATAACTAAGGAGGAAGATCATGAAAAAGTTAATTATGTCCAGTTTTTTGGTTGTTCCTATGGTGTTCTTAAGTTCCTGTTCAAGCACAACAAAGTCTAATGAGAAGGTCATAAGTAGGATTAATAACTTAAATGAGAGACCTGCATGGCTTGATGAGTCTAGGTCGTTCCTTATTAAGGATGGAAAGGTTGTCAGTCTTGGCATGACTACAGTCCCAGGAGACAGTAGAGTTGAGGCTGCTTTTAGGATTGCAGAAAGTGATGCAAAAAGAAACATCACCTCAGCAATACAACAGAAACTCTCTTATGTTTTCCAGATTGCTGAGGAAGGGACAAGCATTGATTCCAATCAAGTCCAAGCAATAAGCACTGAGGCCAGTAAGAGAACTACATCTCATATTCAACCAGATCAGAGGTATTGGGAGAAGGTAGTCATTCCTAAAGAGAATGGTCAGTCAGAAATTCGGTATAGAGTTTTTGCCACTGTCACAATGCCAGAGCATGAGTTTAAGAAAGCCGTCAGTGATGCACTTACTAATAACAAAACAAAGATTTCAGCTGACTTGGCACAAAAGGCTGACTTGGAATGGAAAAAGATTTCAGAGGAACAGTAGGAGAATATTTATGTATAAAAAGATGTTCCAAGTATCGCTAGTAATTGCTTTAGTCGCACTCGCAAACTTTATCAAGTTTCTCGTTTCAAAAGATTCGGGTGGTGCGTATGAAGGACCAATAAGCATTGTCTTGATGTTTTTTCCTCCTTTGGTTGCAGGCATGCTTTACAGCATGGATGATAATGAAAAAAGGTATATTAGAGCAAAGGATATTTATTTCTCTCTCTTGGATAAGCTTGAAAGTGACCCTGACAATACCAAGCTAAGGATTGAAGTATTGGAAGCAGGGAGAGTCTTTTATTCAAAAGAAAGTCCTGATTATATTGTTTCTCAAGGTTCTAGTGTTTGGCTAGATGATCATAGTGCAGGAAGAGAGGCAAGAATCCAATCTGATATTAATGCAAGGATTGGGGGAGCTAGGAAATCAGCTTAAAGCCTCCTGATAAGCAAAAGGCCAAGATGGTATTTTTCAGGTGTTTACTACTTCTAGGGTTAAGTTTGTCTGCAACAGATGGCTTTTCTCAATGGTACAAGGAAGATACATTCACCAAAGATGGTGATAAGGTCACTGTCGTTTGCAATGGCCAGGGTCCAAGTGTCTTACAGGCCAGAAGTGAGGCACTATCTCAATGTGATATGTTCATCTCTCGCTATCTTACTGAGGAAGTGGAGGTGAATACAAAGTCAGTCGAAACCTTGCACAGCAGTTTCCATTACTCAGAGATTAATACCAAGAACAAGTTATCAAACTTACGTTGTCAGCCACAAAAAGAGGCAATTGTGGAAAGAGAGGGATTTTTTAGCCTGTGGGTGAAATGTGAATATAATCTTAAGAAAGCTTCTCTTAATGCCATTCCAGTAAAAGCATCTACAAAAAAGAAAGTTAAGGTTGCAAAAGATAAAATTCTATTCCTGAGCACTATTCCAAAATGTCAGTCAATATTTATCTCAGGTGACACCCCAAGAACATTAGAGTGTAAGTCAAACCCTATCTTGATTGAGGTCTTATCAGGAGACCTAGAGATGGGAATTGTAGCTGATGGGTATGCAATTAAAAAAGTTATGCTTGCTGATATTAACAAGGAAGAACTTTCTATCACCATGGAGAAATGATGAAAAAGCTGAATTGGGTAATGTTATTGGCCTTAACTGCATGTTCTAGTTTACCAAAAGGTCAGGGGAAATATGTAATCTCTTTTACTGGAAAAGAAAATAGTGAGGATTATCGCTCCTATCTTTGCAGTGGAGATAATAAAAAAAGAGACATTACTCTAAAAGCAAAGTTGATCTTTCCAACTACAACTAATGGGGGTCCTGTAGATCAGTCATCAAGACAGATGCGTGAGTTTATTCAGCATGGAAGAGAGAGGGTTAAGAATGTATTTGTGGACCTTTATAATAAGGGACATCGTGATAATGGTGGTTGTGTAAGATTTGATCGAGGCTATAACAGCGCAGAGTCATATTCTATGAAAGACCAGAGCTTGGAGAAAGTTTTTTCAAGTGCTCAGATGCCAAAGAGAGACTTTTATCCTGCTATGATCTTTGAGAGTTCTAAAGGTGGAGTTGACCTATATTTAGGCTCTCCTTACCCTTATATTCAATCTTTTGTCTATGGTAGAGGTGGATCAGAGAAGCAAAAGGAAGTCTTGAGGATGCCTGATAGATGTTTCTATGCCAAAGATGAGCTGATACAAAATGGAAAAATTTATAATGTGGAAGGGTATGCTTTAGAAGGTGGTCAGTTTCTGGATAAAAAAGATACTCATAGAGTACTTTATCCTGTCAGTGTTGCCGAGTTTGATTACTTTTACGATCACTACGTACTGCAATCTTCACAAAATAAATCACCAAGTGAAACCTTGAAAAATAGTAAGTCAGCATGGCTCTCTTATCTAAGAAGTGCAACAACAGTTAAGGAAGCTATGTCTCAGGATGGAAAGAGTATGTTGTTTTATGTCGTCCTTGATACAACTCTATTTTGTAAATATGGAAGGCCAGCAACAGACTTTACATCAAAATAAAAAATCTCAGAGTGCTCGCACGGGGGGTACCACTACTGAAAAAGGGGTTCCCTTTTCAGTTCAAGGCTAGCGGGACCCCCTTTTCAGTCAAATCCATAGCTCAACTGAACCTAGATTTACCTCACCACATAGGAGGTATGTATGGGGATTTTTGAAGCAAAAGCAAAACAACCAGTTTCAAGTAATGCAAAAGAAAAAGTCTCAGGATCAGAGCAAGACAAGTCAACTCCTGTGACTGACAATCGCTTGTCGCAAAAGGATGCAGTTTTTGCAGAGACAAAAAAGGTTATCCAAAAGCACAAAGTTGCTCTCGTTAAAAGTCAGCCAGTTTCTAACTTCCTGACTAAGGAGCACAGAAAGGAAATTGTCGATGCTCTTGTGGCCTCTTTTAAGGGGTTGAAAATAAGACTAAAGGACACTCCATCAAACCAAGAGAAACTTCAAGATGATAAAAAGTTGAGGGACTATACCACAGGACTACTTAAGAACTGGTTAGAAAGAGATAAGAGGCTTCATAGTGTAGGTGAAGACTTGATGTAATCTCCTGAACTTTGAAATAGTGAGGCTACACACCAAGCATGGCCTCACTATTTAATGACACTGTTACGCGACCGAAACTATCCTGAGCAGGTGAACCCAAAGGGGGAGTAATGGATATAGCTAAGAAGAACCTAGCTTTCCTTAGTGGATTGCAGATGCAGAGATTTGAAAGAGAGAAAGAGCACAGAAGAGGTTTAGCTGCTAACGTCGCTTTTGTTGATGGTGAGATTGACTCTTTGGAGAGTGAATTTATTTGCTTTATTAGTTCAGGAGAAGTCAGTCAGTGTTATATGAGTTGTGTGCTTAAAATATCTAAGAGGAAGTACCCTCAAAGTAAAGAGCTACTAATCAACTTTCATGGGAGAGAACTTTCATGGATAGTTGCCAGTGAAACATTACCTACTCTTTACAAGGAAATTAAAGTTGCTTAGGGAAACTGGGAAATGGTCGATTCTACTTTTATCCTGTCAGTAATTTTAATCTGATAGCTCTGAGTATCCTTGTGAGTTCTTCCCAGACATGACTTGGGATAAGTCTGGTAAATTTTCTGGGAAAAACTTTTTCTTGGAGAGTGGACTCTTAGGGCAATGTCAGTCATCTTTTTCATGAGTTATTAATAGTTTATTCATTAAGCACTATCTTCTCTATGGTTCATCTAAATAGGGCCAAGGTTTATCTTTGTGGGGAGATAAAAGTCACTTTAGGTGCTACCCAAGGTTATGGGTAGGTAATGGACTTGGTGAAGGAAGTGAGAGAAGTGATGAATTATTTTATTCAATATTACTGATGGTAAGGAGTATCAAATTTAAGAGAGGTAATAATGAAAATTCAAAACCTACTTAACTTCCCCTCTGGCCTTGCCAGTCAACAGATTAGCATTGAGTTATCTCCTGAGGAGGTTTTAGAAAACTATCTTGTAACCCAAAGAATCACCTACCACTATAAGAGCAACTCTTTTATGGGAAGTGATGGCAAGGTGGTTGATGATAGACTTCTTAAAAGTCAGTTAAGACTTTACTGTTGGGACCAAGGTCATGACAGGCTTCGTTCCTACCTTGAGGATGCAATGAGGGTATGGAAGGAGAGTCAGTCAGTTTTATTCCTTTCTAGGCAAAAAGAGAATCTGGCATTTAGAGAGAGGAATAATGAACTTAAGAAGTTTTCTTTGGCTGTCACTGGGAAGGATTCTCTCATTGAGGAAAAGATATGGGAGCATTTTATCTGGCAGGTAAAAAGAAAGATAATGGGACTACCTGTTGAGCATCACATGCTAGTTTGTCTCTTTGGTAAGAGTGGGGCAGGAAAGAGTGTGGCCATTCACAAGCTCCTGGAACCAGTTAAAGACCTCAAGTTAGACGCTGACTTCTCTTTGTTTAGTGATAGGTTTGGTCTGGGAATCTGGGAAAGGAACTATGTCATTTTTTGTGATGAGATGGGTGAGATTAGGAACACTTCTATAGAGAAGTTAAAGAACATCATCACGGCTCAGAACGTAGAGTCTAGGGCCATGCGATCTGAGAAGGTTATGTCAGTCAAACAGAACGCCACCTTTATTGCTGCTTCAAATATTGAGCTTAGGGACCTCATCATAGACCCAACATCAGCGAGACGCTATTATCAAATTGATTGTCAGGATAAGATTGATTGGGCCCAAATAAATGAAATCGACTATTGGTCACTATGGCGATCTGTGGATGAGACTTCCCCTTGTCCCATCATTCCATTTTTGGATGAGATTAGAAGTTATCAGGAGGCTAACATCAGGGCCAAATGCAATGTGGAAAAGTTCATTGAGGAATGCTGTGTGGTCAGTGAGTTTTCCCCTGGCTCCCCAACAACCAAAGAGCTTTATAAAGAGTTTTCTTCCTTCTGCAGGTTGCAGGGGATAAGTTCATTTGAAGGTGTGCAGCAGTTCTCGCGTAGGCTTCCTAAAGTTTTGGGAACTACTGCACATTCAAAACATACGAATAAGGGCACAGTTTGGCCCTTATTCATACGTAGCAGTGTCAACTAATCTGGCTAATCTCTTCTTCAACTTGATCTGCTATTTCTAGGATTTCATTTTGAAGGCCATGGTCAAAATTGGGCTTATAATCCTGGTTGGTGAGAACCTGCATGCCAGTCAATCCATTGGTCGATTGTAGTATTTTTAGAACATGCTCTTTGTTTGAATTTTTAGTTATCCTACAAAGTTTGGGATAATATTTTGATAATGCATCAAGTTTTCCTCTCCCAGGTGGCACAATCTTAGGGAATTTATTTGATATTGCGTCTTGAACTTCTTTAATAGTAAATAGTTTATCCCCATTTGGGTCTGCATTAAAAGGAATCCAAGTATTAATCAACCAATATTCCCAATCCTTAAGATTGTTTGCAATGAGGTCAGTAAACTTATTGCATAGAAAACGTCGCTCCATCTCCTTAGGATTTATTTTCCTTGTAAGCATGTAGCACCCTAATGCTTTAATGTTCTCCTCTTTAAGTAGTTCTTGCACATAATCCTCTTCACTGTCGTAGTTCAATACCAAAGGTGAGTCTTTAAGTGGAGTTTGGGTTAGCTCAATGACAGAGAGTCTTCTGTCGTCGTCTTGCCAAGGAAGGGCATCGTTATCATTCGTACTCAGATAGAGTGAAGCCGTATTTTTAATTGTTGTTTGATCTTTTCCTTTTTGCTCAATCTGAATACTGTCATTAATGAGGTCTTTGAGTCGATTAAAAGCGTACTTATTATTCTTGATATTAATCTCGTCAATATTAACAACTGTTTTATACTTCAAAGACATGTTGAACTTTGACTTGAGGATTTCATCATTAGTTTTTGTGTAGTTTTCTTCTCCATGAAGTTCTCTGAGTATATCTCCTAATATACCTTTCCCAATACCTTGGTCTCCTACGGCAACTAACATCGTCTTGTTTCTTGATTGAAGACTATTTGCAATCCAGTTAAGTAGGTATTCATAAGAATCTTGATGGTTGTTGGTTAAGTGAATAAAAAAGTCTTTGTAGAGTTCTGGAATGTCAGTAATATTCTCACGATGATTCATCCATTCAGGTCTCTGGTAGATATTGAAAGTTGAATATATCCTTCCTGGGACTCTTGTAATTCTTGCATCACATTTGTTGTCATAAATGATTTCAGATAGATGTTTATTTTCTTCGTTGAAAGCAAATCTAAGACGATTTCCAAAAAAGTTCCTTAGTGCGCTGTAATCGACCTTCTTTACTTTGTCTTCTTGTGGAAAAAAAAGATAAGAATCATTTGAATCGATACCAGTAATTAGAATAGCCTGATCTTCTTCCTGATCTGTATAAAAACCATTATATGCACTATCAATCGTTCTTAGGTCAGTAGAGTCATATTCACCATCCTTTGTATTTTTCTCAGATAGTTCAATAAACTTTTCTTTTGTTATACCCTTCTCGCAGCACTCTCTGGCCGAGCGAAAGAGAGTATCATTAAAGACTCCATCTTCTGCTCCATTTTTAATAAAAACTTGAGTTTCAGGAGAAAGAAAGTCTAACAGATTCTGAGAATTTTGTTTTTTTGTTTTGGTAGTGCTCATAGATACTCCTTTCTTAGGGATTAGGGTCATATTTCCAGTATTTTGTATTGAAAAGGCAGGATTAGGACATGGGTACCACATACGAGCGACATCCTTTGTCGACTTATCAATATAGGGGAGTTTGTTTTTATAAAACTCCCATATCCGACTGTACTCTTTTTGAGTGGTGATTTCTTTTTCCAAGAGAAGAATGATCCTGCATCTGTCACAGGTCTTGCCATTTTTCTCCATTTGATGGCTTTTGCTTGGTTTGATTAAGTGGATATAATCAACACCTACATCAGAATCAGAGGCAATCTTGTCTAAGTCAGCTTTAATCTCTTGTAATGTTGCCCCATCATCAACATCAAAAACCAAAAGGTCAGTCGATTGAAAGTTTGCTGATCTTTTTATGTTATTCTTGAAAATGCAATGGGACCATATTTCAGTTTCTATAATTTGGTCTAGTTGGTCAAAGCTTGTTAGATCAATCACTTTTTTTACTAAGCCCCAATTATTCTCATTTACGAGTGATATTTTAAAAGTTCTCATATAGTTCCTTTTGGGGGAGTTTTCCTCCCCCATGTATTGTTATTATTCTGCCAACTCAAAATCAGGTTGATCTAACTCTTGTAGTCCAAGTTCAGGATTCTCATCCTCCTGTTCATGAACATAAACCTCAACCACTTCTTTTTTATTCCCCTTTGAAGTGATTATCGTTCCTAATCTTCTGAAAGAGAGATGCTTGCCTATGTAGCCAGGGTCAACACTTGCGTCGATGTCTCTACATCCATAGAACGAAAGGTAGCTTCCATCTTCTTTTCTAATGGTGTAGAGAGGTGAATGAGGCCCTGGCTGAATTGAGATAAGCACCCCTTCAACATCTTGGTTAACAGGGAAACTTTTCACGGTTACAGGAGTCCGTGGCTCCAACTTCTTAAGCATAATTGCTCCTTGTTGTTAGTTGTCCACTGTCATCAGTGGATAACTAAAATTTCTCAAGAAAAGGAGATTGAAGCTTTTTTGAAAGTTTATGAAAGTTTTTAATTAAGGCTTTTCCAAAATATCAAGGGGATAAGTTCGTTATTATTGGCGTTTTTTATTTGCCTCAAACATTTTGTCTAGTGCATGGAGGGTATTTTCTGTTAATTCTAAGGCTTTTTGCTTTTCATTTATTCTGCGTTTTAAATCTCTGGTAATGTAGTGAAGAATTTCTCTCTTATGTGGGGCATTTTTAATGATGTGCTCATTATCTGTATAAATTTTTATAATACCATCTAATAGCTCATGTATTTCTTTTTTTAGTTTTTCATCCACTTCCTCACTAAAGTAACTGGCCAAGTGATGCGAGTACTCCTCTGTCTTTTCTCGAAGCTCATCAAATTCAGGAGTAATATTGTTGGGAGCAGTACTAAAAGCACTCAGCCTTTTTATTTTCTTCCTCCCTCTGAAATATTTACTATTTATGGCATCCGTAAAGGCTGATCTTGCATTATCATCTGTATATGTCTGAGGAGAGTCTTTTCTTCTTTTGGTAAGTTGTTTTTTGTGAGCTTCCTTTATTATTGGAATAAAAGAAATTTGTATTTTTTCAAAGTGAAATTTTTTGTCGAAGTCGAGAGTGTTAGCATTCATTAAGTTAGGGGCAAGAGTGTTGAAAGCTTCAAAGATGAACTCTCTCATTGTCATTGGTGAGGAACTCTTCTTGAGTATCTTGTTTCTCATGGGGGTAGGAATTTTTCCATTGAGTGCAAAATCAATTTCTATTTTATCATTGGTAATATTTTGAATATTACTTTCTAGTCTTGTTAGCTCTTTAAGTGTTAGTCTATACGTATTTCTTGGGCCAAGTACTTTTGCCATAATTAAAAGCTCCTATCTTTACAAATACCGATCCTGTTAGTCAAAATGGATCAGAGAGAAGTCGTTGATGTAGAGGGACTTTCCACTCATCAGCATAGCACAATTTTTCTTTGCGATAAATCTCCCACAACAAGAGAGTCTTATCTAAGTGATCTTAAATGTTTAGGAGACTACCTTTTAAATACTAAAGATGTATCTACAGTAGCAAATTTCTTGCTCTCTAGTTCTAGGGAAGACGCCAGTAGGCATATCATCACATACAGAGGTTTTCTTATTACTAATGGTTATTCTCCAAATACCATCAATAGGAGACTCTCTACTATTAGGTCATTCTTCAAAATGGCCAAGATGATTGGGCTTGTGGATTACTCCATTGAGGTTCCTAATGTTAAGACTAAAATTTTAAGAGATACCTCAGGACTTAAAATAAATGAAATATCTAAAGTCTTTAGCAACTTAAAGAACTTGGATAGCTTTAAAGCTGCAAGAAACTATGCAATTGTGAGGATATTATTTGATCTTGGGTTCAGAGCGACAGAGGTTGTGACTCTTGATCTTTGTCATTTAGATTTGGCTGATAAAAGTGTTTGGGTTCTTGGGAAGGGTGACACTCAAAGAGTAAAACTTTCACTTCCTGATCAAACATGTGAAGCCCTTAAAGAATGGATTGAAGCTAGAGGAGATTTTGAAGGTCCTTTGTTTTTTGCTTTAAAAGCAGATCGTACTAATCTTAAGAGACTGACTAGGCAGGGACTTAGAGATATTGTGAAGTCAGTTGCTGGTGAGTTTGGAGTTCCTAAAAAGACAACTCACTCCTGGAGACATTCATCAATCACACAGGCAATTGTCAAAACTCAGGAGAATGGATTAGGTCTGGAAGTGGTGCTTGATCATAGCAGACATTCAAAAAATTCAATCAAGCTTCTCATGGTGTATTGGGACAGACTTCAAAATATGCAGGGTAAAATATCTAGCCTGGTTGCCAGTCAAGTCTTTGAATATACAGATGAAGATGAGTGTGCTTAAAGGCACGTTAAATCTAAAAACTTTCATAAACTTTCAAAAAAGTAAAAAAGAGTTCAGTTGCTAGGATTAGGGGGAGTTTCAAAGTGAAATTTAGTGTCACGGAGAAACTAAATTAAACCACAACTGATTATAGGTTTGAACATGAGTAAGAGTAAGCGTGGCCCATACAACAAGACAAAGAATAAGATGGTTTCTGGGAAGCCGAGTAATTTCTTGAAAGTGGAGCATGAGCACTCTGGACATATTATTTCATGGGCCAATGCTGTTGATAGAGGAGATGGACAGATTTCTGTACTTTATAAAATCTTTGGAGAACGCAAGCAATACAGGTGTCCAAGGTACAAAACAGCTTACCTGGATGCTCTTGGACTTGAGTTTGCAAAGCTTGAAGTACAGCAATGGAAGAATGAAAACAACAATAATAAGGGTAGAGGAGATATGCTTCCACCCTTCTACTTAAGTCATAGGGTAGATTTCTTGCAGTATCTTCATCAAACAGCGAGACATACGACTATTGATGGATATGAGGCTGGATTGCGACAATATGTTTTCCCTTATTTTATTGGAAGGTTAAAACTTGATTCTCCGTCTAAGTGGACTTTGGATTCTATCGTTAGATGGGAGAATTTTCTTTGTGAGCAAATTCCTAAAGCTTCTTCAAGAAATAGAAGAAGAACAGCATTTAGACGATATTTAAAATTTTTAAAATTTAAAGGAATTATAAAAACTATTCCACTAATACTTGATGAACAAAATAAAAGAGATTCTATGGAAACACCAATCCCAGGAGAGTTGCCTCAATGGGATGATGTTTTAAATTGGTTGAGAAAGCTTCCTCCTGGTAGGTACCGTTTCGTCAGAACTGTTGCGGTAGCATTTGGGCTCAGAATTTCTGAAGCTCTTGCTGTAGAAGAGCTGGATATTCTTGGCAATGATGAAGTCGAGGATTTAAAAAATAGAGGTGATTTTCTATCCAATGTGATTAATAAAGGCACGGGTTTTCTTCTTTTGCATGTGCATAAGGCCAAGAAGAAAAAAATAAACAAAGACATCATAAAGATATTGGGTGATAAGGTCAGCAAAGAGCCTAAGTCTGGACCTTATACAGCTTGTTGTACCAATCAAGGATTGGCGGAGTTTATTCTTGAATTGATTGATAATGGAGAGCACCTTAAGGAATTGCAGGGGGATGATGTTTATAAAATTATTAAAGATATGCCTTTTGACCCTAGTGCATTTAAGTTTAATGAGTATAGGCCACACGACGATAGGAGACTTAATATCACTCTTCAATGCCTAGATTTAAGTTCAAAAGTTAGTGATGTTATAGAAACTGTTTGTACACTTCATGGGCAATCGAGTAGAGACGTATTCAATCGCTATTTTCAATGGGGACTCACGCAAAGAAGAAAAGTTAGCAGAAAGCTGGGAAGTAAACTTAAAATTATACAGGTTTCAGGGGAATAAGTTATTGTTTCCCCATATTCCCAGTTTCCCAGCTAGTTTGCTTTAAAGGAAAACATCTTACTTTTAATAATGAACATTTTAGGAAGAAAAGCTTTTAAAAAGAATAGATCAGATTGAACGAGACTATTCGCTTTGACTCTCTCTCCAAGCCCAGGTTCACCCTTATTCTTAATATTGAGATAGCGACCAACAAAGATTCTTGCTGACTCATCAAGAGTGCCATCGAGATTAAAGATTTTTAGCTTGTATGAAGTATTGTCAGTCATTTTGTTTCTTTTTAATTTCCTCAAGCTCTTGGGCCACAAGAATATCCTTATTCCTTCCAAGTGTTTTCTTGGCAACAATGAGATCATCAAGAGAGATCACTTTGCATTTGTGTCCAAAAACTTGGACTTCGATTGCTTTTGATTTTACTCTCTCATAATCCCCAACTCCTGTAATCTGGGAGAGTATATCAAGAGTTCCTAAGTCTGTATCAAGGTAGAGATTATTTACACCCTTGAGTTCCTTGGGAAGCTCAATAAAGGAGAGCTTGCTAGGTGTTTGTCTGTGCACAGGATGCAGGCCTTTTAAAAGTGCTCTTAAGTTCTCAATGTTCTCAGGAGTCATGGCATAGCAAATATCAATGTCACGAGTGACCATCGTAGAGCCATAAAGGGTACTGGCAAACCCTCCAACCAAGACAAAATCAACATTATTTTCTAAGAGGTACTTTAAAAGATTATTTAGATTTTTCACTTAATTCCTCTCTTGCTTTATCCAATTCCCAAACAAGGTCCAGGGCATTTTGGTGTTGGATAAGTCTTTCTTCAATAGAGAGTTCAAGATTAGAATTTAGGAGTGCTAGATCAACGTCAGATTTATTATCTTGAATGTCTCTTGAAAAGTTTTCATCCATAGAATGATTCCTTATCGTGAGAGAAAGATAATATACTTAGAGTTAAAAGTGGTGGCTCCTCCGAGACTCGAACTCGGACGTTATTGCTAACGGTGGATTTTGAATCCACTGCGTCTACCATTCCGCCAAGAAGCCATTCCATTATTGGTTTTTACCAATTCGTATATCAATTTCTCAATTTCTTTAACAATATTAAATTGTTAGTTATCAAAAGTGTGTTGGTATCACAGAGTTTGAAAATGTTTTACCAATTCGCAACTTTCCTCAATCTTCCTCTACACTTAGCGATAGACTTTGTCGTGATTCGTATTTTTTGAATCCGCTACGTCTACCATTCCGTCAGGAGGCCAGGTAGGTGAGGTACAAATTTTAGTTTTATCACTAAATAGTGTCAATAAAGCTTTTCGCTAAGGGTCTTTTAATCTCAACCAAGAGTTAAATACTATTTTATGAAATATCTTCATCTAAAGGACAACAAATGGAAACTTCTGAATTATACCGCGGACGTTTAATTGATCATCTTCAGCTGGTGGTTTCTGACTTAGAGAAAAGTAGAAAGTTTTACTCTGAAGTCTTTAAAGCTCTCAACATCCCGATAGGTGGAGAAGGTCCCGGTTTCTTCTGGGCAGACGAGATTTTTATTTCAAGTAAAGATAGTCCTGCTTCTGCAGGTAAGCTATCAGGCAGAATTCATCTTGCCTTTCAGGCCCAGAATGAAGAAATGGTTAGGGACTTTTATGAAAAAGGCTTAGCGGCTGGTGGACTGGATAATGGTGAACCAGGAGAGAGACCTTATCACCCTGGTTACTATGGCGCTTTTTTAATTGATCCTGATGGTAATAACATTGAAGCTGTTTTTCATGGTCCAGCAAAAAGGTCTGCTGAATCAATCAGAATCACTTTCTAAAGAGAAGAAAGTGATTCAGCTTCACGAATTAAATCAATGCCATCATCATCGAGGGCCGCTTTAATAGTAAGAATTTTCTTATAAAGGGCCGACAAACTATCATCTCCATAAGAGAAATCGATGTTTGCTTCGTTAGAAGAGATATTCAAATCGAAATGGCAGAAAGATCTCATTTTATCAGGGAAGAGGGCCATTAAGAAACTCAATCCCGAATCAGCAAAAAGTTTGTTTCTTCTGAGTTTAGAAATAAGTTCAACTCTTTCTACTGAAGGACGACCCTTATCAAGGGCCCTGCTGAGTGTTCTTGCGAGGCTGTTGAGCGAGTCATCAAAGTCCTTATCCGGGCTGTTTTGAGTGTTATGACCAGTGGCCGATCCAATAAAGTAGTCATCAGATCTGAGACCTTTACTGAGGATATGATCCTTAAAAAGAACTTTAATTTCTTTAGCAGATAATTCAGGAGCATTAATAATGGTCTCTGGTGCCATAAGAAGTTCGTAGCGTAGACCATAGTTATTGAATTTCTTACCACGACGTTGAGTCCAGTTTTCCCATGGAATTTGCGAGTAAATTTCATCAGGAAGAGATTTCTTAAGTCTTTTCTTGAGTTGGAGGAAGTTGTTGTAAGAGAAGCGGTTCTTCTTATTATTAATAAACTTAACAATGTTGAGTGGTTCGAATTCTTTAAAATCTTTATCGGCTTTAAAAAGGGCGCGTAGTCCTTCATTGTTCTTAGTTCTTAACCAAGAATAAAAGAATCGACTTTCAGATTTCTTCTCCCATGATTTAAGCATGAAGCGATCAACAGCATCATTGGCCTGAGGAATACTCATATTGGCATTAGAAGTTCCACGTTTAATTTCGAAGCCAACAACTTTATTTCCAACTTCAAGACCAAATCCAAAAGCATCTTGATCAGAGGAAGAACGAAGGTTTCTTTGAAGTCTAGCCACGTTTCCGTTTTGATAATCTCTGCGATAAATTTCTTCTAAAGCACTTAAGTCTAAAAGTAAGTCTGAATCAATCCCTTTCTCAAATTCTTTAATAAGGTCAAGGTTTCTAAAATCTTTTGCTTTAGGTAGAAGGTCTTCGTAAGCAGCTACTACTTCCGGGTCAGTAAGGTCGAGAACGTAATCCACCATGAAAACCTTAGCATGACCAAGGTTGGCGGTGAGTTTTACAGGCTTGGTATTTACAAATCTTTCTAACCGATCATTGAGTCGCTCGATTGAGAAAACATTGAATTCGTTTTCATATCCCAGACCAACAGAAGCATTAAAGCCTCTACCTCTGTGGGCGATAACTTTAAGTCGAATGTGTTTGTCGTCAATTCTTACGATATGAACTTGGTAGTTACCTTCAATGAGATAACTTCCAGAAAAGCTGACTCCCCAAAAAGAAGAACCGAGCATTTGAAAGATGTCTGCTCCGGCAACAAACCCCATGGAGCCACGGAATAGGAAGTAATCCCCAATCTCAAACTTCGGACTAAGAGCACGATGAGCTGTTAAAGGAATTCTTCTTGGAGAGTAAGGTTTAGAAAGCATAGCTTCGCAAGGATCTTTAAAGAAGCGAATGAAAGTTGCCTCTGTTCTCGTTCTTACACCGGCACTTAGGCGAGTATCTAAACTTCCCCCTAAGTCCATGCCGGGAATGGCCTTGAATCCGATCTGCCAGCTGTCTGTACGACTATATAATCCATTGGTATAGGCCGGTTCTACTTCATACTCATAACCGGCAACGATACTTGAACCAGGAAAGAGATCTAGGTCAACTAAGTCTAAGTCAAAGCTAGGATCTAATGTTGCAATTTGTTGGGCAGCTGTAAGCGTTTTTTTAGAACGGCAATGTTGAGCATTTGCTGCTGTATGAAAAATTAGTAAAGAGGCAATGACTAAAGAATGAATGAAACTCATATGTTCCCAAATTAGTTAGAATTTAATGTGTTTCACGTTTTTAGGATGGAGAGAAATTAATGTCAAATTAAGATTGAAATCTTAGAAAGGGAGAATTGATGAAAAATTAGTTGGGAAGACAGCTTTTTCCAACTTTATCTGGATGTCTTTTGACCATTTCAGCACAGGCCGAAGGGATCCTTTGTGGTGCTTTATACTGAATCTCTCTTAAAAGTCGAATCATTCCAGGGGTATGGTTATCAAGAAGGCTTGGGGAAGTGCCAAGATCAGTGTATTCTGATTCGTTGGGTCGAATCAGGGCGCAGCTATAAAAAGATGCGGGATCTTTAATGGCCATATAGCTGATGACATCTGCTGTATCCTCTTCCGTGTAAAACTTATCACCTTTATGGAAGGTGAGTTGGGTTTTAGGATTGTTTTCCCACTTACTGCTTACACAACTTCTTATTTTTAAGTAGGACTTAGAACTACTTTTACTTATTCCACCCCGTGACATAACAGCACTAAGAGCATGCCCTAACTCATGAGCAATAATTCCTTTTCCTTCACCATGGTGTTCACAAGAATAGGGTGAAATAGAGATATTATCTCTTCCTGAAATGAGGCCTTGTGGTCTGAATTGAGGGTTACTGTTGATATACTCCTTCGGAGCAAACGCATCCCAGACTAAAATGAGACTGCGAGTAGACCCACATTGAAATAAGGAATCTTCATTTTCGTTAAGAAGGGTGAAGGTTCTTTTCAAGAGTTCATTGTTCGAAACGTTAGTATATGAGGACTTAGTAAGTTTGAGAGAGCTGCTAAAATCCTCGAACTTTGTTCGGAATGGATCTTCATAAAAAAAGTTAATTTCCTCATCAAGATACTTTCTAAGTTTATCAGCTGATTCCTTGGAAAATTGAGAAAAAATATTATCGTTAAAACCTTTCTTGATTTCAGGTAGGAGTTTGGCGAACTCGTCCTTCTTTCTATTTGTCATATGTGCTGATAAGAAATTTGCCTTACAAGTAGAAATTCTATCTTCTACACTCAGAGAATTTAGAGAGTTTTCAAGATCTTTTTTTAATTTCGAGGGATCAAGCTGTTTGATAAGAATCTGGGTCGACTGTTGGCATTTTTCTTTGCAATGATTAGGGATGAGTTGAATGCCATTTGACTCTGCATCAGCGATGAGAGACTGATAGTTTTCAATGAGTGACTGATGATCCTGAACACCTGCAGATAGTTGAAAGTTAAATTGATTGAAATTGAACTTAGATTCTTGATTTTGTTTTCTTAAAATCATCTCATATTCACTGGACTTCTTTTGGGCCAATGTTTTGAATTCCTCTGTCGTAATGAGGCCATAGTTTAAACCTCTGAGGGGATCGTTCTGTAAATCGAATTGGGAGAGAAGTTCGTCAAAGACAGCCTTATGACGATGGTTTTGCGCTCCAATAAGTTTTGGCTTCCTTGAATTTAATGGGTGAGCGTAATCAACATCAAGGGGCATTTCGGCCCAAAAATAATCGAGAATAGGCTCCCAATCATGACTCTTCCACTGAGATAAATTGGAGAAGTCCGAGCTGTTCTTTCTTTTGTTGAACTCACTCACTAAGGAGTTGATCTCATCAAGTCTTCCTTGATAGTAACTTCTCAATTGAGCTTCTAATTCATTAAGCTTTTTATTGTCAGGATCTGAGAGATACTTGGAAGCATCTTTCGCTGAAACTTTGATTGATTTCTTCGCCGGTTCACCACATACCTGGTGAGCACATTCTTTTGCAAGTTCATCGTTACTCATTTGCGAGCAATCCATTTCGAACTTATTGATCGAATCAAGACCACTTAAAACTTCTTCAATGGCCCACAGAGAGTAACTTGAGCTTAGTAGAATAGTAAGAGTTAGAAACTTTATCATTAGTTTTTATTCACCTTCACAACGAAACTCGGTAGCGAGTCTAAAAGATTCAAAATCTTGAGGCAATGAGAGGAGCTTTTTTGCAAATGAAGAAGTAGGGGAGAGCTGTCCTGCTTTACTTCCTAATCTATACTTTACCATAAAGTCAGCGCTGTCTTTACTGTTACTTGGAAAATTTTTAGTCAGTGAATGAAAACGATCTGCGAATTTTTTAAAAAGTTTTTCGCTACATTTTTTCTTGGTGACAGAATCTTTATAGGTTTTCTTTTGGTATTGGATTTCGTTTTCTTTAACCTCTATCGAAAAGATATTGTAACCGTATTCAACATGGAGAGGTTGTGCTTTTAAGGAAAACGAAATGAATAATAATGGAATTATTAAGCTTTTTAGAAACATTTTTTATCACCTAGTTTATCCTGATGTCTTTGCATAAGGGCGCTACATGTTTGAGGAATACTACTTCTCTTGTAACTCATTTCTCTCATCAGCCGAATAAGGCCAGGAGAGTGATTCCCCCAAGGATCAGTATCAAAGTTTACGTAGTTGGTCTCTTCTGGATTGACATCAAGAAAACCACAAGCATAGAGAGACTTGCCATCATTAACCGCTAAGTAACTTATGATGTCTGCGCTATCTTCTTCTGTGAATTGTTTATCCCCAGGGTGATAAGGGCGTTCTGCAGGAGCAGCTATATCCCACTGAGAAGAGGCACAACTACGAATCTTTCTATAGTCTTGAAGACTCTCTGTACTCATGCCTTCTCTATTCATTAAATTACTTATGGCGTGACCTAGTTCATGAGCGAGGATACCTGACCCTTCTCGATGATGTTCGCATGTATAGGGAGATACAGAAATATTATCTTTCTGAGAATCGTAAAAAGGCCTTTGGAAAAAAGGTAAATTATTTTCGCTAGAGAGATAACTATCCCATATGAGGGTAGGTGATGAGTAAGGGTCACATACTTCAATGTCTGAATAGAAGATATTTATATCTTTGTCATAAAACTGTTGAGTTAAATCTCCTAAGAAGTACCCGTTGCTTCGGTCATTAAAGTTAGTACTTTTCTTAGACATCTGTTCTTTTAGATTAGGGAACTCTTTATAAGTTGGATTTTCAAAGTAGAAATGAACACCGTTATCTAAATAATCCTTCATCATCCCTTGAGAGTGTGATGAAAAACGTGGGATTACGTTGTTGATGAATCCTGATTTTACTTCAGGCCAAATTTTTTCAAAGTTATCTGAAAGGTTGTTTTGAAGATTAGTACTAATGAAGTTGGCCTTGCACTCTGCAAGAGTGTCTTTGAGATCTGTATTATTGAGTGAGGTTTTAAGATTACTGATGATTGAATCTATATCCATCTTGTTTACAAAGTGATTAATTGCTTTTTTGCAATTATCTTTGCAGTAACTAGCTTTTGGAATTAAAACAACTCCATTCTCATTTGCAAGATTTTCTAATTTCTGAAAGTGGAGTGCAACTCCCTCTTGATCTTCTATATTGTTGAGTTCTTTTTCAAATTGGGAGAAATCAAAGTTCACTTTAACTTTCTGTGATGAGAGTTCAGTTTTAAGTTTTTCTATCTTTTCTTTGATGGCATTTTTCAAATCTCCAAAATCAAAAACGCCTGTTTCATAAGCATAAAGGGGATCATCATAAAGGCTTTTATTAAACTCTTCTGAGAATTCTTTGATACCTGGTAACAACTCTGGATCAACTGTTGATTCATCGATGAGCAGAATATTTCTCTCTTTAAGAGGTTTGCTGCTATCTATTTCCCATTTGATATATTTCCAAAAATTATTTGAGAAGTAAGAATAATCATACTCATCCCATTGAGCTGTATCATTGAGCTTCGGATCTGCTTTTCTTCTCTCGAGCTCATCAATCATTTTTTGCAAATCTTGTTTCTTTTTATTAAAAACAGCAGCGACATCACTTTCAATCTCTTTGAACTCTTGTTGTTGTTCGGATGTTAAGAATTTATCGATATTGTTAGCTGTAAGTCGGCTTGTTTTACTTGCAGGGGGGCCACAGACTTCTCTCGCACAATGCTCGGCTAACTCATCATGAGTCATTTCCTCACAGTTGAGTTCATTAGTTTGCAACTTATTAATTAATTCGCTCAAGGGAGCCGCGGCCCAAACTTGACCCTGGAGGAGAAGAAAAGATGTTAGTATTAAGTATAAACTCATAGGAAACCTCAGCCTAATTATGGCATGTCTTTGGAATGAAGAGAGTAGGGAGTTTTTTTCTCTACTTAAGTCTAATGGCCTCAAGGGCCTCTTTAGTAGAAAACCGAAGAAAGTCTTTTCCCAAGGCTTTAGTTATTTCATCATTTGAAATAAGACATGAATACTTGAGGTAATCAATAAGATAATCAGGGACATCTAGTTTCACTTTTTTAAGGAGCTTATTGAAGAGTGTTGCCATAGAAAGTGGAAAAGGAATGACCTTCGTTTTTGTAGTTTTTAAAGCGTCAGAAAGAGAAATGAAATCACTACCAGCAACGTTATAAGTCCCAGTAGGAAGATCGTTGATTGAGCGATAAAGAATATTGGCCATATCAAATTCATGAAGAAACTGAAAGTGCGGATTATAATCGATTGGCTGAATAGAAATTGGGCCTTCAAAATAACGTGTCATTGAGTTATTGATTTGGGTTCCAATGATATTACAAGGCCTCAAAAGAACTGTTTTAATTTTACCCTGATTTTTCCACATCCAAGTCGAGCAAAGTTGATCCATTTCCACTACATCACGTAGATCTGCAAACTTCAAACTCGCTCTTAAAGGAGCGGTCTCCGATAGAAAAATAGAGTTATCAGAAAAGGCGCCGTAAACGTGAAAGGTTGAAAGGAATATGAGGTTCTTGATTTCTTTTAGCTCACAGAGTTCAAGGATTCGGGCCGTACCAAGCATTGCAAAATCCATTCTCTGGCTAATGACACTTGAAGCATTTGTTGTGTGGGTTTGTCTAGCGAGGTGATAGACCGTTTCAAAATCATGATGCCTAAAGAGATTTTCAAAGTTACCACGGGAGTACTTCATTTGAATGTACTGTATCTTTTCATCT
>CAYWMU010000025.1:14396-22402 GCA_964459395.1 uncultured Bacteriovorax sp. | reverse complement strand
GCCCGTCATTCTTATAAGCTTGATATCTTCTTTCTCAGATATGGCCCTTACCCCGGCCCAACCTATTTCGTTACCTATGGGTTCCTCTAACTCTACGACAGCGAAGTCATACACAGGATCTAGATCTCCTTCAATAAAACGAGAAGGAGCATAGACAGTTCTCCATTCGTAGCGTCCGAATGGAATGTGGGTTGAATTAACTTTGGCGGGAATAAAGTCTAAATTATTCTGCCATAAACCAACTTGTTGATTATAAACACAATGAGCAGCTGTTAAGAGATGCTTCGGTCCAATTAAAGTCGCTGTACAGAGATTACTGAGTTCACCAATCGTTCGTAGATTAGATGTATAGGCTACCTTTATTTGAGTGCGTTTATATACACCCCGAAGGTGATGTTGCTTCCCTAGTCGTCCATAAGAAGGTTCAATCATTGAACTCATCGAGTAAGCCGATGTCCAGACCCCTAGCAGTCCAATGTAAAATAAAAAATGTCTCATCCTGATGATTTAGCAATTGCCTTGATACTTGAAAAGGAGGTCTGAAAACTCTACTTATCTTTTTGAATAACAATAGTTTCTTTAGAGAAATTCCCTTGAATCCATGAGTTAATCATTTGAAATCTTTCGCGAGTAATTTTTACGGCACCATTAGAGGAGCCATCACTAAAAGCATGAATACCGATTATAAAACGGCCGTTATTTAAAATTGTTTCTTCAAACACCGCACTTCCAGACATTCCAGCATATGTATCACAGAGGTACTTAATTTCTTCTTCGATTGCTAATGCAGGACAAGTCACAGTCCACTGACTCCCCAATTCTTTATCATGAGGATAGCCCGTAAGAGATATCTTTAAATTCTTTCTTTCATTTAAAACTCTAAAGCCTGCCCAGCCTAAGTTGGTACCAATATCTTCTTCAAGCTCTAAAACAGCAAAGTCATAAAAATAGTCTTTATGACGATTATCGAATTTCTTCGGTAAGTAAGCGTTTTTCCACTCTACTGCAGAAAAGGCATTAAACCACCTGTTCATCCGTCCTGGAGTAAAAGATAAATCCTCCCTTACATCCGTTGTTTGAAGATCATAGATACAATGAGCTGCAGTTAAGACATGACGAGAACTGATGAGAGTACCAGTGCAATGATTACCAATCTGACCTACTATACGATTTTCATAACGATA
The DNA here is from genome assembly GCA_964459395.1 of uncultured Bacteriovorax sp. Classification (GTDB taxonomy): domain Bacteria; phylum Bdellovibrionota; class Bacteriovoracia; order Bacteriovoracales; family Bacteriovoracaceae; genus Peredibacter. The sequence goes on along the minus strand of CAYWMU010000025.1, from coordinate 21,218 downwards.
GGGATCGCTATTTTGTATCCGTCCAAATTGATTGAAAACGGTTTTATTTAATCCCATCTTCCCATAGCTTCCACGAGAATCAGCAAAAACATAATTTGAAATTATTAACAGGAGAAGTATTGGCCAGCGCATAGTGAGCATAATGCCATAGCTATCCTTGATTATTTAATCAATCGTAAGAGATTGTAAAAAATATAAGTTAAAATGACTCCAATTAGACAGCCAACTCCAACCCCTATCGCCCTTTCTACAGCTATTTCCCAAAAATACTCACCTGGTTCATGGATTGTCACAATAAGCACAGAAATCATTGCTGTTCTACTAGCTAGCTCGAGCTTCAAAAGCTTACAAATAAGGAGTGTAGTCATCACTCCTAGGCAGATTGTTGGTAATCCTACGGGAAAAACGGAAAAACACATAAGACCCGTAGAGGAACCAATTAAGTTCGCTTTAATACGGCTTAAGGCGAGATTCATGGCATCCTTACGGTCAGGAGAGAGAACGAGGATAATTGAAAGTAAGCTCCACATCCCCATGACAGGGTGGAACAAATACAAATAATATCCGATGATAGTGCCCAAGAAACACTCGAGGGCATAACAAATAAAATATTTTAAATTTTCATTTTTCTCGGTCATATCAAAACTATAACATCCTTTTGGAACTGAACAAACCTCTCCCGATTCAATAGGTCTTTCCGATCCTCCACCAATAGACTTAACTTCTTGTATGTGGGAATTAACTGTGCCCTGGTATGACATCGTCCTCAGGGCTACCTTAATTTACTTTTTCTTTTTTTTACTCTTTAGAGTAATCGGAAAAAAACATACAGGTGAGTTCTCAAAGTTTGATATTATTCTTCTTCTCATTATTTCTGAGTTAGTTGAATCTGCAATCATTCAAGACGATAAAAGCTTAACAGCGGTCTTTATCGGTGCAACAACTTTCATTATGATCTCAGTTCTTATTGATAAAATTGCTTTTAGATCTCCCAAGTTTGAATCCCTTATCAATGGAGAACCAGTCATCATTATTCGAAAGGGACGGCTATGTTTAGAAGAGTTAAAAAAGGAAGAAATATCAGAGGCAGAACTTACAGAAGCCCTACATATGAATGGTCTTAACGATATCAAAGACATCGACTATGCTCTTTTGGAAAGTAATGGTAAAATATCCATTATAAAGAAAGGGACAGCATGATATTAAAGGCCAAGCATATTCTCGTCACTCATGAATTCGAAGCAAAAGATATTCTAAAAAAAATAGAACAAGGGGAAGAGTTTGAAAAACTTGCCCGTGATTTCTCTTTGTGCCCTTCATCTAAGGCCGGCGGAGACCTTGGGGAATTCAAACGAGGCATGATGGTTCCTCCTTTTGAGAAGGCACTTCTGGCCTTAGACTCAGGAGAGATATCATCAATTGTGAGAACACAATTCGGTTACCATATCATCAAGAGACTTTAAAACCTGTTCTTTAAAGTCTGCAACATAATGTCTTGGCATCATCAATGCATGAATCTCTGCTAAGGAGATTCCTTATGAGTAATATCGAGAAAAATAAAACCAATCAAAAACATCAATCAACTTCATCTGATAGTGATAACAATAAGTATCCCGACAAAGAGGATTTTTTCGAAAGTGCTCAGGGTAAAAGAGAACAAGTTCCAGACGATGATAGCGGGATTGTCGTAAAGCCTTCAAACCCTGAAAGTCAGGAATGGCATGCCCGTGAATCCGTCAGTAATGAAGGAAGCGATAGTGAAAGATCACAATCAACTTAGAATTGGTATCTCTGGCTCATATGGTGGTCTCAATATGGGTGATGAGGCCATTCTTCAATCAATCGTGGGCCAGATAAAAGAAACTTTTAATGCTCACATCACAGTCTTCTCCAAAAATCCAGAAGACACACTCTCAAGACATAACATTGATAAATCATTTGATATAAAGAAACATTCTAAGAACGATATTCGCCATGAGATTGAATCATTAGATATTTTCATTTTAGGAGGAGGAGGAATTCTCTATGATAATGCTGTTGAGCACTTCTTAAGAGAAGTTGAAATGGCCAACGAAGCAGGCGTTCCCGTATTTGTTTACGCCATTAGTGCTGGCCCTCTTAATAAAACTTCCAATAAAAAAATGGTCGTTAATACTTTGAATAAAGTTGAAGTGATAACAGTAAGAGATAAAAAAGGAAAAATTCTTTTAGAAGACCTAGGAGTTGAAAAAATAATTCATGTTACAGCTGATCCAGCTGTTCTCTTAGTACCGGAGCCTCTTCCCTCCGATGCTCTACTTAAAGAGGGAATTGATACTCACGCCCCCCTCATCGGACTTTCTGTCAGAGAGCCCGGGCCTGCTGCTCCAGATATGGATATTAATCATTACCATACTCTTCTCGCAGATGTTGCGGATTTTCTCGTAGAACGAATTAATGCTCATATTGTCTTTGTGCCCATGGAAAGAAATCACAAAGACCTTCATCATGCTCATGCGGTTATCTCTAAAATGCATAATGCTCAAAAAGCTAGTGTTCTTAAGCACGAATATACCTCTGGCCAGCTTCTTAGTTGGATGGGGTACTTCGATATGGTTGTAGGTATGAGACTTCACTTCTTAATCTTTGCAGCCATAATGGAAGTCCCTTTTGTTCCTCTCCCCTACGCAGGAAAAGTTGAAGGCTTCATCGAAGCACTTGATTTAAAAATGCCTCCTCTATCAGAGGTAACATCTGGTCGATTACTCGCACACATTGATCAGTCCTGGGATTCAAGAAAGACTCTAAAAGAACGCATAAAAGAGAACTTCCCTCAAATGAAAAAAGACTCTCTCCTAACTCATAAGTACTTGGTTAACATGATTCGAAATCACTTAAACCCCCCAGACCATGCCACCATTAGAGCGACCTAATAAAATTGAAACCATCGGCTTGCCCCCAAGGCAAGGTATCTTGGCCCACAAGACTGATGTACTCGTGGTGGGAGGAGGACCTGCTGGTATTGGTGCCGCTTTAGGGGCGGCCTGGTCAGGATCAAAAGTCATTCTCTGTGAACGTCATGGTTTTCTAGGGGGGAATGCAACAGCATCTTTAGTCATGCCTCTTATGTCTTACCATACTGACAAATATGGGCCACCTCCAGAAGACAATTCACAACTTACATTTGCTCCCACTGATCATGGGCCAGGGGATCCTACCGTTGGAGGAGCACTACTTAAAATGGTCGACCATCTTATAGAGAGTGGTGGTGCAATTCCTCCATCCCTTAAAACAGGTTATGTGGTTCCTTTTGATCCTGAAATATTTAAATTTGTTGCTATTGATCTTCTCAACAACGCAAATGTTGATTTTTTATTCCATGCATTCGCCACTGATGTCTTTGATAGAAACAATCACAAAGCGGTGGTCTTTGAAACCAAGTCAGGTCCAATAGTTATAGAAGCAAAAGTTGTTGTTGACTGCACTGGAGATGGAGATGTTGCCATGAGGGCCGGAGCAAAATATGAAATGGGCCGACCAGAAGATGGAAGTGTTCAACCCATGTCACTCATGTTCAGAATGGGTGAGTTTTCAAGAACTGCATTTAAAAATTATGTAAAGGCCCATCCTGATCAATGGAAGAAAGGAGTTTTTGGACTCTGGGAGCTCATTGAAGAAGCCTCTAGAAATGGAGACCTTGATCTTCAAAGAGAAGATATCCTTTTTTTCGGAACTGTTCATGAAAAAGAATTAAGCGTTAACAGCACTCGGATAACAAAAGTAAATGGAACTGATGTTTGGGACCTAAGCTATGCAGAAACAGAAGGAAGAAGACAAGTTCGACAAATTGTTTCTTTCTTTAAAAAGTATGTACCAGGATTTGAAGAGTCTTATCTCCTGCAAACTGGAGTCACTGTTGGTGTCAGAGAAACGAGAAGAATTGTGGGTGATTACACCCTCACCGCCAATGACCTTCTGGAAGCAAAGAAGTTTGAAGATAGAATCGCTTTAGGCTCATATCCTATCGACATTCATAATCCTCTTGGAAAAGGAACAATTCTTAAACGGCTACCTCCAGGAGAAGCTTACGGTATTCCTCTGCGCTCTCTCCTCCCCAAAGATATCGACAACGTTATCGTTGCAGGAAGATGTATCTCAGGAACTCATGAAGCCCACTCCTCTTACCGAGTGATGCCTACCTCCATGGCCACTGGCCAGGCAGCAGGAGTTTGCGCAAGCCTTGCAGCAACTCAAAAGAAAACGATTCGTGATCTCGATATCAAAGATATTCAAAAAGAACTTATCAAGCAAAAAGCGATTATTTAAAGGAGTCCATTTAGGGATTCAATAAACCAATAAGCGATATAAAAGTTTACCGTTAAATTTTAATTCACAGCTGAAGTTGCCTTTAATTAACAAACTTAAGATTATCGCAAGATAAATCTCAAGAAAATTCACTTATATAATTCTAAATCCATTAATTTCATTAATCGCCTCAGAGTCTCATGTTAAAATAGCGTACATTTAAGAAGTAATAAATCCTGAGGTAAAACATGAAGCTGTTCTTAATCTTTGCTCTCTTATTTTCATTTAGCTGTAGTTCCAATAAAAAAAGCGTCCTAGCGGATCAGTTCATAAAAGATTTTGCTGAGATCAACAACTTAGATAAAACAAAATGTACAGATGGCGATTCAAAAAGTTGCTCTCAGTTCTTTAAGGGACAGTACATTCTTAAGGGTTACGAAAAAACACAAACAGAGAATAAAAAAATTTGCCAAGAAGGAAAGAAAATCTTCTGCTATGGGGTCGGCTACATTGATTATTTCCATGGGCATATAGAAAAAGGCATTTCGACAATAAAAGAAAATTGCGACAAAGGAGATAGTTGGTCTTGTTATTTCTTAGCAGCTATGACTTTTGAGAGTGATCGTATTGCGGGATCCAACCAATATAAAACATATTTGAATCGAGGCTGTGAACTTGGTGAATCGAAATCATGCCTTCTTCTATTACAAGTAGATCATAAGAATCTTACATCAAAGCAATATCGAAAATGGGAAAAGAAAATCCTCACCAAGGATCATTCTAAAATGGATGTAATACAATTCGTACATCAAAACTACGACACCAATAAAAATCTAGCCCAAAAAACTTTATTAAATGAATGCAAAAATTCATCACAAGATGCTTGCTACTATTTAGAATCAAAAAAAGTATCTGGTGAAGATCGATATAATCAATTTAGAGAAATTTCGATCAGAAACTGTCAGGAGGGTTCACCTCTAGCATGTACACATCTTTGCTCCCAAGAAATTAAAAGTGGTAACTATGAGTCAGCCTATAGATATTGTCGAAACGGTTGTCTCAAGTCTCAACCAAGTAGTTGTCATTATTTGGCCCATATCTCAGAGAAAATAGGAAATATCAATGATTCCATTTTTTACTCCCGTCTTGGATGTATTGCTGGAGACATAGATAGCTGCCATTCTCTTTCCTACTATTTTGAAAAAAGAGGACTTAATGAGGAAGCTAAAATACCATTAAAAGTTATTTGCCACTCAGGAAGAGTGTATGGATGCAATCGCCTGATTACAATTCTAGCATCGGAAAATAAGATTAAAGATAGCGAGCGATATGCAAAGAAATCATGTTCTCTCAAGAATGGATTAGGTTGTTATTCATATGCAGTAAAACAACATAAAGAGAAAAAGAAGAAAGACGCCTCTACTTATTTTTCGAAGGCTTGTGACCTAAGAAATCAACAAGGCTGTTTAGGTTTGTGCCTCATATCAGCTGAGAAAGGGGATAAAAAAGAAGCTTCGGGATATCTAATTAAAGCTTGTGAATTCTCGACTTCGAAAGAATGTGAAAAATACCGAAATAAAAAAGTAGAAGATTTGAATCTACAAGCGTCTGAACTAAAAAAACTTTGCCACTATGACCAAAGTAAGCCGTGGTGGTACTGGGCCTCCATAATAGGAATCAGCGTCTTAGGGGCTCAAAGTTTAAACTTATGAACACTCTATAGAATCAGTTCATTGAATAAAACTTATAAATTTGAAAGAAGGAATAAAAAAAGGGAACCCAAAAGGTCCCCTTATTTTTATGGCCCGGGATGAGAGATTCGAACTCCCGACCAATTGGTTCGAAGCCAACTACTCTATCCAGCTGAGCTAATCCCGGAAAATTGGTTTTATAATAACTAATAAAAGAAGAATCTGGCCACGAAAAGTCGCGGCCAGATTAAATTATTGATTATCTTTTTCAACGTTTAAAAGTTCGTCAATCTCTTCGATATCAAACTCAGTTAGACCGTAAGGGTTATCTTTTGAGTTAAGATCTTCATCGATATAACGTTTGCCGAGGTTTTCCTCAATTTCATCCAGCGCATCTTGATCAATATTTCCTTGAGATTTCTCAATTCCATCAAGGCTTTGTGACTCGAGGAGTTTATCTTCATCAAGATTTGCATCATTGATGATCTTCTCTGCATGCTCAATTTCACGTTCAAGTCTTTCTAAAGCTTTTAAGTCACGCTCTGACTCGCGAATGACAGACTTTTCACGCTCTTGTCGCTCAAGCTCGGCCAACTCATCTTCCGTTAGACGGATAGAATCAGCATGCTTTAAAAGATCTTCATTCAAGTTATCAAGATTAAGTTCGATATCAAGCTCTTCGAGGGCCTTACCACCAATGAGTTGACCTTCACCACTATGTTTAATTTGTTTCGCACCAATCTCTCTAAGATGAGCTTCTTTCGTTTTAGTGATTGCAATGGCACCTGAATAGAAGTCACGTATACCTTTAGTCACGAGAGCGGTAGCAAAATTATCTGTAATAGTA
>CAYWMU010000025.1:0-14386 GCA_964459395.1 uncultured Bacteriovorax sp. | reverse complement strand
TTCTCCAACTTTATAGGTTGGCTGATTGGTGATATTTCTACCAGTAAGTCGATCTTTAAAGCCATAAACGTCGAAGACGTTACCCATTTCAACACCGTCTGCTCTACCTCGATCGATATAAACAACATCTCCGTAACCAATGAGGTTTTGACCACCTTGGAAGGTATCCATGACGGCGGCTTCAATCATACGAGTATTAAATGTTCTTGTGATACGATCGATTTTAGGAGTATAGGCCGTAATTCTATCCCCTCTTTGAGGCATTCCAGACATCTCTATAAATTCGACTTCCCAAACGTCGGCTACTTTTCGAATAACTTTCACTTGAGCAGTGATGGTATACTTATAACCCGTTCTATCAGAATTTCGATGAGTGACTTTTCCGCCAGCGGTATAAACACTAAAAGTGTCACCAGGGAGAGGTTTTACACTTTCATCAAATTGAACGTAGGCCCTATCAGAAATCGTAAAGAAAATATTTTCATCAGGTCCACTCTTGATGAAGCCGAAGTCTTGAACAATATTGGTCGAAAGGAATGTCGAAAGGTAAAACCCTTCTTTGAAAGAAAAGAAAATCTTTGCGTTCTTATCGAAACCTTGTTCATCAAAGTCCTTAGGTATTTCGAATTCATATTCATTTTTAGGTGGTTCGTAATGCTCGTACTCTTTATTGAGAGCTTCTTGGTTAGCCTTAATAAGGTCTTCCATTGTTTCTTCTGAAGCGTATTGGAAATAGATCCCTTGATCAACAAGGGCCTGTTTTTCAGCAAGCCAAGATGGAGTTGCATCTTCTCCGAAGTTTTCTAAGTCAGAAGGATTGAAATTCCCTGTACTTCCAGGGGCCTGATTAAGCTCATCCTCTGTAAAAGTCCCTAGCTTAAATTCCGGTGCCTGATTAGCACTCCCTGTTGTGAAGGAAAGTACCATTCCCGGTTCAATAAAATGGGGGTTCGTAATATAAGGGTTTAAAGACCAAATTTTTGGATAGTAGTACCCCGTACCGAAGAGTCTTTTTGAAATTTTAAATAACCAGTCATTAGGAACAACCGTATAAGTTTCTACTTTTGCGGTAGTTGCAACCTCATTCCAGTCCACATCTGAAATTTGACCTTTAATATTTTTAGCGATTGTTAAAAGGTCTTCTTCTTCCTTCCCTACATCAAAATTAGTCGGAGGAGTAATGACAATAGCTTCACTAGGCTTAGTCTCTTTGATATTTTCTTCACCAATATCAAAGAGAAGACTATCTAAATCATCATCTGTTAAATTTTTTTCGACGGGCTTTGTCTCAGAAAAAGTCGATTCATCAATTCCTAAATCGATTGTTTCTGAACCAGAGAAATTACTATTATCAAAAACTTTTTCATCTAAAAGAAGACTCTCATCTGAGATATCTTTCAATGATTCTGTCGCATCAACCTCATCAAGAAGACTCTGAAGATCTTCATCGTTTTCCTGAGTAAAGCCTGAGCTTGAGTTAAGCAGGAACAATAAAATTAATAAGGTAGATTTCTTTTTTATCACAGTTAGCCTTTATCGCGACTCAAAGACATCATTTAAAATCGATGCATATTGCTCTTTCTTATTAACGATTCCTAACTTGTCTGCACAGATAACTGAATATTTTAAAGCTTCTAATACAATTCCTGAATGAGAGAAATGAGAGATGATATCTTCAAAGACCTGAAGGGCCAAATCATACTGCTCTTTTTCAAAAAGCATTTCACCTATTTGTTGCTTTGCTCTTACTTGAATCGCTGGCACGCTTTTAAGTTCTAGCTGTTGGAAAACTTTCGTCGCCTCTCCAGGATTTGTTTGTCTTAAAATTTTCCCACGACGGAAAAGACTGATCTGATCTTCTAGTCCCTTAGGAGCAGTGAAACGCTCTTCAACCTGAATCTCTGGAGTTTTTTTAGCAACCTCAGGAGCATTCCCAAAGAGATCAATTGTTTCTGATGGAACCTCAGTGGCCTGGATCTCATCAACAAGAGAAGATTTTGATTCTGATGTAGTTACAGCTTCGTATTTTTTTGATAGTTCTTCATATTTTACAAGTAACTCTTCATATTTATCACGAGGAACAACTTGCTTTTTTCGCGCCTGACGAATGTCGTCTTCGACTAAACTTTTTTCTAAGTTTTTGTACCAAGCACAAGAAGAAATGAGTGTAAGAGATAATAGCGAAAATATTAGGCCAATTTTCAAAGTGTCCTCCATGACATAACTTCTTAAATTTTTTGACTTTGCCTCTCTTTTATTCTAATTCACTATCTATCTTAGTCAAGGAAAGTATCACTAATGAGTAATTATAAAGAAACCAAAGAACTCTACTATTGCCTATTACGAGTTCCTAAGGATGAGGCCTATTTCGTTTATTTTACTTTCGAGTCAAACGAAGGGCTTTGTTACTACTCCACTACCGATGATTCACTTAAGGGACAATTCCGCGATATAGAAGTTCGGGCCCCTATCGAGGCCCGGGAAGATTTAAGTGCTCTTATTAATAGATTAAAAAGTGAGATTCGACTGGATATATTAGAAGAGCAAATTATTCAAGATTCTTGAAGAAATTAATAACTTCTTCATGATGATTCTTGGTATTCACCTTAGTCATGATATGGAGAAGTTTTTGATCTTTTCCGATAAAAAAGCTCTGACGAAGAATTCCCATATACTCTCTTCCCATAAACTTCTTCAATCCCCAAGAGCCATAAGCTTCACAAACAGAGTGGTCCTCATCAGAAAGGAGATCAAAGTTGAGATTCTTCTTCTCTTCAAATTGCTTCAGTTTTTTTACAGGATCCGCACTAATTCCAAGAACGACGATATCTAATTTAGCGAGCTCTTTTTTACTATCTGTGAGGCTACATGCTTGTACTGTGCAACCAGGGGTTAGGGCCTTAGGATAGAAATAGACCACCACATTTTTACCTTTGAAATCTTTAAGACTTACTTTTTCCCCATCTTGATTTAAAAGAGTAAAGCTTGGTGCCTTCTTCCCTATCTTAGGTAGATTTGGATTTAGTTCTGTTTCTTTTTTTGCTGTTTTCATTACCAGTTATCCCTCTGTCTTCTAAGTTCAAAAAATATTTCTTTTTCAGTCATATCATTAAATGATGGCATAAGTCTCAATCGATCAAGAGAAAAGAAAGGATTAAGCTTTTTCTCTTCTCCTATGGTTCGCACTCCTCTTTCCTCCACATCCTGGTGCCCCACTAAATAAAGAGCTTCATTAATATCATTATTGTCTGGCTCAAATTGCTTCGCAAATTCCAGATTATTTTGAGAGTAATCATGCCCTGGGTACATAAAGGTAGAATCATCGAGGATGGAAAGGAGTTTTTGAGTTGTAAGATATAAAGTCTCTACATCCCCTCCATTTTTACAATTGCCAACGCCAGAATTAAAAAAAGTATCCCCAGCAAATAGAGAAGTTTCATTTTCTCCTTTTAATAAAAAGACTTGATGGTCCATCGTATGACCAGGCGAATCTAAAAATTGTAAACTTTCACTCTTTGTAAGTTTAATCTCTCCCGAACTCTTGATGACTGGAGCTTTGAAGTAATCTATTAGAAGCTCGTTTCCTCTAATGTGATCAAAATGCTGATGTGTATTCAAAATTCCTGAAAGATTTAAATTCATTTTCTTGATATAGTCTTTAATAACATCTCCATCATATGGATCAATCACCCAAGATTGGGCCGTTTGATCATCGTAAAGAAGATAGGAGAAGTTTCGAAGTTGGTTATAAGCAAAAAACCTTTTAACGTGGATCATGAATGGGAAACCTTTTTAATTATTATTGTCAGATTTTATTTCTAACTCTTATTATCACCAATCATTTGTGGGAAATCTATCTTGCACGCAGGCAGTCACTTTTTTTAGAAAGAAACAGGCATCAAGTTCCAGAACTTTTTTCATCAACTATCACAAAGGAAGATCATCAAAAATCGATCCTTTATTCAATCGATCGATTACGTCTTTCTCAAGTAAGACTCATCTTTAATTTGGGACTTTACCTCTATTGGTTTCCTTTTCGCGGAGCTGAGAATCTCTATGTTTCTGTTTCTAATCTCTCCTTAGGAGGAGATGTTCTTTTTCTCCTAAGCTTTATCTTGATTCAAAGCTTACTCTCTCTTCCCTTTTCTTATATTTCAACTTTTGTCATTGAGAAGAAATTTGGCTTTAATCGCATGACTCATAAACTCTTTATGGCAGATCTTCTTAAAGGGCTCCTTTTGAGTGCAATTATTGTTGTTCCTCTTCTCTTCCTCGTTCTTTTTGTAATGGGTAAGTTTAAGAGTTCGTGGTGGATCATTAGCTTTGTCATTCTGATGATTTTCCAGTTAGTAATGATCTGGCTTTATCCAACAGTGATCGCTCCTCTTTTTAATAAATTTACTCCTCTAGAAAATGAGACTTTGAGTAAAAAAATTGAAAAATTATTAAACGATGTAGGCTTAAAATCACAAGGTATCTTTGTTATGGATGCATCTAAAAGATCTACTCATGGGAATGCTTACTTTACAGGTTTCGGCAAGGCCAAAAGAGTTGTCTTTTTTGATACCCTTTTAGACAAACTTACTGATGAGGAAATTATCGCAGTACTCGCCCATGAACTGGGTCACCTGAAATTCAAACATATTCCAAAACAAATCATTCTCTCAATGATTTTGAGTTTTATATCGTTTTACGCTCTCTACATGTTATCAAAAACAAATTGGTTTTATTCTGGCCACTATATGAGGATCATGTCTAATGGTGCTCTTCTTTTTAGTTACGCTCTATCTGTCTATACCTTTTGGTTTAGCCCTCTTTTCTCTATTATTTCCCGTAAAAAAGAATTTGAAGCAGATGCCTTTGCTTCCCGTTATGCCAAGGCCAGCGATCTAAAGGACGCTCTTTTAAAACTATATAAGTTTAATTCAAGTCCTGTGGCCAGCGACCCATGGTATGCTTTCTTCTATTATTCACATCCCTCACCTTCTAAAAGGGTTGAGAAACTAATGGAATAACCTTAAGTGGTTTCGTAATCGAGTCCCGTTAAAGAGCTACGAAGAAAGTTCAAATAAGGCTTTCTCCACTTCTCTACTTCATTATGAAGTTCGTGGTAGGCCCCTTCAAAAACTTTTAAAGTCACTCCCTTTTCAAGTTCAGAAAAGTAACTTTGGGCCATTGGAAAATTAACAAGTTTATCTTCGGTGCCAATAGCACAGAACACAGGACAATCTGCTCTAAGAGGTCGTGAGAAAACTTCTCTAGCAGTCTTTAAAAGTTCAAAGAAAAGCTTGGAATGAATCTTCAATTGGTTGAGCTCATCTTTAATATAAGCTTCATAAACCCTAGAATCATGAGAGAGTTTTTTTAGATCGAGAATTCCTTTAAGCTCAACGCTTGGAAGGATTGATAGTGTTTTAAAAAGGAGCTGTGGGGCCATGGAGAATAAATGTCCGCCCATTCCAGAAGCCCCAACAGCAGGGGAACTTAAGAAAACTTTTTGTGGGTAGAATTCTTTCTTGGCCGTATTCTGTAAGAAATCAGAGGTAATAAGTCCCCCCATGGAATGCCCCAAAAGAGAGTATTTATTCATTGAGTAATTAACTCGCAAATAATCAAGAACCACTGCTAAATCCCGAGTGAAGTCCCGAAATGACTCAACATAGGCCCGTTCTCCGCCGCTTTTTCCATGTCCTCGAAGATCATAAAGGCAAATATTAAAATTTTGAGAGAAAATTTTTAGGATATATTCATGACGTTCTTGATGCTCACCTAGGCCATGTGTAACAACAAGCCATTCAGAGCGACCATTCTCTCTAATAATGGCCTTAATGTTAGTTCCATCAAAAGAAGTTATATCGCGATACTCTTTATTCATTTTTCCCTCTTTTATTCTTCATTGAAGAAAATTATACTCTAAATATGTATTGTCCACGATGTTTTCAAAATACGATGAAGATTCGCTCCAACGGAGTGATAAAACTTGCCTTCAATGGAAAGGCCAGAAATACATCTCTCTTCACATATAATCTCCAAAAAGAAAGTCATGATCAACTATTAGAGAAGATGAGAGAAAAGATCGTCGATTTTTTTAGCTTTTATTCAGATTTTGCCAACAAAGATCCCATCAAAAACTTTGAAGCCTACTCCTCAGACTTCACATGTCTTGACGGATGTCGCATCGAGATCAACACCAAAGTTAATGTAATTGGGGTGATTTTTACCAAAGAAGAAATCTTCAAAATACTTTTTGAAGAGGCCAAGAAGTTCGGCCTCACCATTGAAACCAATCTAGAAGGTTAACTTCATCCTGATTTCTGCTTCGATAAACCCTTTAAGTTGAAAAGACTCTGGAACTTTTCCCGCCTCAATAAAGGCATCAATAGTTATAGCATTCCCCTTAGTCAGAATCGGCATTAAATTTAGATTAGAGACTTTAAAGTCAAAACAAGTGTGTGGTTTACAAGCTTCAATAAATTCTACACCAAGTTGATCCAAATAGAGTGCATCCTCACTCATAACGGCTTTGAACTGCTCTTCTAAGATAAAATCCTTTTTAAGCTCAACTAAGATAGATTGATTTAGGATATGAGTTCTTTCTATTACTCCCTCTAATTTTGGATGTTGACTAAGAAAACGCCTCGTCTTAGCAGGAGTCGATGTATTAATAATATAAACTGGTCCATGTTCATCATTTTTTAAATAACGGTTTTTATTTCTTTTATCAAAAGTTAAAAAGACAAGTTCCTTTGCTTGATTGAGATCCATTATCGAAGCATGAATTCTCTCTTCATTGAAGATATCATCCATTGGTTGAAATTTTTTAGTATTAAAAAGAGTTGTCTCAACAACGGGCGTCCAATCCATACTCTCAGGAACCTGAGCAGTTTCCACTCTAAAGGCCAGTCGATTGATGAAGTTAAAATTCACATCATCTTTTCCAAAGAGATATCGATTCCAGAATCTCGTCTCTCTTGGCCCTTTAACAGGTTCTATGTAGAAAAATATTCTTTTGAAGCGAACATCCTCAATATATTCCTTAGGAATCTCTGGTATCTTTTGAGTAAGAGAAAGATTCATCTTCCCCATTCCAATTGTTGCCCCTAAATCTGCAAAAATCTTTGTAAATCCACCAAAAATAAAACCGACTTTCGAAAAAGGAGAATCAAAAGAATCAATAGTATCATCAGATAAGGGAAGAACCATCGGCATAACTGTATGGCTACCATCCCCGTAAGCATCGGCCGTTCTTTGGGCTTCAATGGAGTCTGTGATCTTACTCTCTTGGCCACAACCAATTAAAGTAAACATTACAGCAAAACAAAGTACTACTTTTCTCATGGCTTACCTATTTAGTGTCTAATTTTTTAACAGTGTAAACTTGGATATGACTCATTCTAAGGGGGGTGTTTAAAATATAACAGGTGGAATTTCAAAATTACATGGTACCTGTCATTTAGTTAGTCACTGCCATTAGAATGACCTTCATGAAATACATCATCTTCATTCTTGCTTCACTTTTCTCTCTTTCAAGTTTTGCTCAAGTTTGGGCGACTCTTCCTAAAGGCGTTAGAGCGATTGGTTATCGTAATGTGCAAACGAGTGAAATTAAAAATAACTTTAATAAGTTTGGTTCAGAGAATCCTCTAGGAGCTCAGTTTAGAGTTGATGCAAGTACGTTTAATAATATGATTGGTAATTTAATCCAACCAGGAACGGATATCTCTCATGATGCCTACAATTCTTTATTGGTTGGGGAATATAAAGTTGATGCCTCTGCAAACGTCAAAGTCCACGGCTTTGGTCTTGGCTATGGACTTACTGATAGAGTGACTCTGTACGGTCAAATGACTTATTACGAAGCTCATGTGAACTCGAGAATTAAAAGAACAGCTGGAAATACTTACGCTGACACTTCGGCGCTCCTTGATCAGTCAGGAGGGCTACAGAACGGTTTTATCTCAGAGAATCTCCGTAATATGATGGACGCCAATGAAGGAACTATTCAGTCTGTCATTACTAATCACTTTGGTTACCGTCCTATTGGGAATTGGTATGGCAAAGGACTAGGAGATTTCGAATTAGGTGCCATGACTAAAGTTATCGATAATACCAATTGGGGTCTAATGCTTTATCCTGGGGTAACTCTCCCTACCGGTATGGAAGACGATCCAGATATTCTCCAAGATATTGCTTTCGGTGACGGTCAGTACGACCTGTTCGGAGAACTTGCTACTGGTTACATCTTCAATGATAAGATTTCAGTAGGAACAATACTTCGCTATACTTACCAAGCTCCAATGACAAAAAAGTTAAGAGTTCCAACTGATCATGACTTCACTCTTGCCAGTGAGAAAGAAAGGTTTCAGGTAAAGTATGGTGATCGCATTAATTTGGCCCTAACAGGAAGTTACCACTTCAATGACTGGGTAATCTTCACTCCTACTTACCGTTACATGTATCAATTTGGTAGTGAGTACGATTCAAAAAGCGGGATTGGTGATCAATACCTGGCCTACAATACGGATAAAACTGAGCACCAACTGCAGATGACTATGACTCTCTCTTCAATAACTCCTTTCTTGAAAAAGAAGTTCTTACTTCCAGCACAAGTGCATTTCAATACTGTACATGTGATCGCAGGAAAGAACGTCCCTAAGATGAGTCGCTTTGAAGTGGAATTTAGAATGCTTTTCTAATGAACTAAAGTTTAGAGATTGAGCTTATAACCTGTGCCCCAAACTGTTTCAATAACAATGGAGACTTTGCTCATTTTCTTCCTTAAAGAAAAAACATGAACATCAATATTTCTAGCTGTCATTTCAAAGTCCTTATCGAATTGATTGATAAGTTCCTCTCGTGTACTAGCGACTCCTGGCCGGTTGAAAAGATACTGAAAAATAATAAACTCTCGGGCCGTAAGGTTAACGGTAATACCATCTTTGATAACAGAATTAGCCTCGGGTATAAGCTTTAGCCCCACATTCATCAGGTTTTCATGGAGTGAACTTACTTTCGAGTAAGCGTTCTGAAGTTTTAACATCAAAGCATCAAAACTAAATGGTTTCACCAGGTAATCATCCGCACCGCTCTTCAACCCTTCGATAATATGTTCTGGGCTTGAATTGGCTGAAATCATAAAAACAGGAGAAATTTTATCTTTAGTACGAATGGTTCTGACTATATCAACCCCTTTAATTCCAGGGAGATTCCAGTCTATGAGATAAATACAGAAATCATTTTGGAAGCTTGTGAAGAGAGACTCAGCTGATTCGTGACCGATAACTTCGAAGCCGTGTTTTTCAATCATATACCTAAGGGACTCTACAATCTCTTTCTCGTCCTCAACAATGACTACTTTCTTATTCATTGAACCTTCCATCTAAGAATTCATAAGAGTCATAAAATTTATCAAAGAAATCTATAGAACACTAGTCTTTAATAAATAAGGAGTATTGTGTATCAATGTCTAATTTTTAGTCACTAAATATAAAATGTTCTAATCTTTGATCGGCCCTCACTTCTAATCTATTGAGATATCATCACCTAGCCTGGCATGATAATTGGAATAAACCCTTGTAAAAATGATTCGGGGGTAAATATGAAAAAATTGATGGTCACGTGTTTTGCACTATCATTCACACTGAATGGTTTCTCGAGCACTATTACTAGAAAAGCAAAAGATCCTAGTAAAGATCAAAGAGTTATTCGTGTGGAGAAAGGTGCTGGAGATAAAATTTATTTTTCTTTATGTGCTAACCAATCACTAGTTAGCTGCAAACAAATGGGTTCAAACGGCTACACCCAGGAACAACTTAACCAGAAACTAAAGTCTGAGAAATTCAAGATGTACGCAAAAACGGGCGGTCTAGCGGCCACTGTTGTTGGGGGTACACTCCTAGGGATTGTGGCGATTGTTCCACTAGCAGGAGCATCTGTAGGCTATGTCACAACAGTAGCAACCGCCAGCACTGGTTTTATGCTAACTACGGGAACAGCAACAGGGGTCCTAATGGCCGGTGCCGTCAATGGAATCCAAAGTGCAACAGGAAGAAGTCCACTTGAACATAAGCGTGCAAAAAATATTTTAGAAGACTCTCTCGCCGATAAAAATATTCAAGTTAAAGATATGGATTCAACCATCGATATTATTGAGGAGCTACTTGCAGAAATAGATGAAAAGCAAGATCACTCAAGAATGATAGCGAATGTTAATAACTCGGAAAGATCCATCATAAAAGATATCAAATCAAGCATAAGTAAAAAGCAAAATGTTGAAGGATTTTCGGTTAGAAGACAATAAAAAGATGGTGGGCGTTGAGGGGATCGAACCCCCGACATCTACCTTGTAAGGGTAGCGCTCTCCCAGCTGAGCTAAACGCCCATCTTTAAAAGAAGTGATGAAAGCGATATTAGAGATTCAAAGCTTTGTTGTCAAATAAAAAAAAAGGCCCGATAAAAATATCGGGCCCTTTTTATTATCATTTTTTCTTAACTGCTAGTTAGCAACCTCTAGGCTAGTGTTTTCCCCGTCAAGAACCTTCAGAGCTCTTGCTTTCATAAACTCTTCTGGTTTAGTTAGATTAAGGGCCACACGAAGAACTTCCTCAACTTCACTTACGGCCTTAATTTCGATTCCATCTTTAATCTCGCTAGGGATTTTGATGAGATCTTTCTCATTCTTTTTAGGAATGATGACCGTATTAATACCAGCTTGTTTAGCCGCTAGAATTTTCTCTTTAAGTCCACCGATTGGAAGAACTCTTCCTCTCAATGTTACCTCTCCTGTCATGGCCACATCCTGACGTACAGGAATGTTAGCGATAGCAGAAGTAAGAGCTGTTACCATTGTAATACCGGCAGAAGGTCCATCTTTTGGAGTAGCACCTTCAGGTACGTGAATATGGATGTCATTCTTACTGTACCACTCATGATCAATTCCAAGACGATTTGAAATCGAACGAACATAAGATAGTGCAGCTTTTGAAGATTCCTGCATCACCTCACCTAGTTTACCAGTTACTTGGATTTTTCCATTACCTGGTACTGTCACAACTTCGATATTAAGAAGTTCACCACCTACACTTGTCCAAGCAAGACCGTTCACTAGACCCACTTGAGGCTTCTCTTCTACTCCTGTGCGATCAAATTTCACAGGACCTAAGTAAGTCTCAAGGTTTTTGTCTGTTACCGTAAATTTGCGGCCTTCTTTAATATCTTCAGTAACAACTTCTGTAGCGATTTTACGTGCAATTGTGCTCATAAGACGCTCAAGTTCACGAACCCCCGCTTCTCTAGTGTAGCCACGAACAACATTCATAAGAACCTTGTCTGAGACTGTCACTGGGTAGTTTTTAAGTCCATGAGTTTCAACTGCTTTAGGAAGTAAGTACTTCTTAGCAATTTGCATTTTTTCATCAGGAGTGTATCCGGCAATATGGATAATCTCCATACGGTCACGAAGAGGTCCTGGAATTGAACCAAGATCGTTTGCCGTCATGATGAACATAACTTTTGAAAGATCATACTCTGTTTCGATGTAGTGATCGCCAAAAGACTTATTCTGACCCGGATCAAGAACCTCTAGCATTGCTGCTGCAGGATCTCCTCTGAAGTCGTTCGACATTTTATCGATCTCATCGAGTAGGATAACAGGGTTTGATGTTCCTGCTTTTTTAAGAGCATGAATAATTTTTCCTGGCATTGCTCCTACGTATGTTCTTCTGTGTCCACGGATTTCAGCTTCATCCCTTACTCCACCAAGTGAGATACGAACAAACTTACGTCCTAGAGACTCAGCAAGAGATTTAGCAATTGAAGTTTTACCTACTCCTGGAGGACCAGCAAGACAAAGAATAGTACCACGAGCTTCATCTCCTACAAGAGAGCGAACTGCAAGATACTCAATAATTCTTTGCTTAACATCATCTAGGCCATAGTGTTCATCATCAAGAATCTCACGGGCCTTTGCTACTGAATTGTCATCAATTGTGTACTCTTCCCAAGGAAGTGAAACCATCCAATCAAGGTAATTTCTCACAACTGCTGCTTCAGCAGACATCGGTGACATAGACTTAAGCTTACGAAGTTCTTTCTGTGCTTTTTCACGTGCCTCATCAGGCATTTTCTTAGCACGAAGCTTTTCTTCAATTTCGCCAAGGTCACCCTTATCATCTTTATTACCAAGTTCTTTCTGAATGGCATTCATTTGTTCATTCAGATAGTACTCTTTTTGAGATTTTTCCATCTGAGTTTTAACTCGAGAACGGATACGTTTTTCAACGTTAATAATCTCAATCTCCCCTTGCATTTTCTCAAGAAGAAGTTGCAAACGAGTATCAACATTTGTCGCATTTAAGATGTCTTGCTTCTCTGGGATTTTCATCGTCAAGTGAGCAACAATGATATCTGCAAGACGAGATGGATCTGTGATTGAAGAGATACTCATGAGAAGTTCAGGTGGAATGCGCTTATTAAGCTTCACATATTGCTCAAAAACACTCTTAACTGAACGAACAGAAGCCTCTACTTCAACATCACTTTCGATAACATCGTTACATCTAGAAACGTTGGCGTAGTAGCCTTCGTCCTGACATACGAATGAATCGATTTTAGCTCTGTATTTTCCTTCAATAAGCACTTTAACAGTGTTGTCAGGAAGTCTAAGCATCTGAATGATACTGACGACAGTACCGATGTCATAAACATCCTCGCGCTCAGGATTGAGTACAGAAGCATCCTTCTGTGTTACCAGAAAGAGTTCGTTACCATTTTTAGCAGCCTTCTCCAAAGCGGCAATGGACTTCTCCCTACCAACGAAAAGAGGAACTACCATGTGGGGAAAAATAATGACGTCCCTTAGTGGTAGTAGAGGGAAGTTATTAACGGCTTCGGACTTCTTGTCGGACATAGCACCTCCTGCGCTCATCTCTCAGTTAACCCCTATTCTGTAAAAAAATAGAGGTTCATTAAAAATTGTATCTCAGGAGTTCAGGAGAAGACACCAAAAAAAAGCCGGGATATTTTTTCCCGGCCTACCTAATCAAATCTTTTTTTGTTGAGTATTTTTTACACTCATTGTTAGCTTATTTGAGAATTTACGACGCGTTCTCAATCTTTTTATTTGATTTGCTCTTCTCTGGTGTCTTTTTGCGCTCACCCTCTTCAAGAATTGGGCTACTTATTCCAAGAATCGCATCTCTATTAATGATACACTTATTTACTTTCTCGTTCCCCGGAAGCTCATACATCACATCTAACATGACTTGCTCAAGTATCGCACGCAGTCCGCGTGCACCTGTTTTACGTGCTAATGCTGTACGCGCTACTTCCAAGATAGCGTCTTCAGTAAATTCTAACTCAATGCCATCAAACTCAAATAGTTTTTGATACTGCTTAACAACTGCATTTTTTGGCTCTGTGAGAATTGATACCAGGGCCTTCTCATCTAGTTCTTCAAGCATAGCAGTGATTGGTAGTCGTCCAATAAACTCAGGGATAAGACCAAATTTTACTAAGTCTTCGGCTTCAATGGCACCTAACTTTTCAAGGTGAGACTTATCTTTTTTCTCATTCGTATTCATTGACGTTAGTCCTACGGACTTCGACTTCGTCATTCTCTTCTCGATAATCTTATCAAGGCCAACAAATGCTCCCGCACAGATGAAGAGAATATTTCTTGTATCAACTTGAATATATTCTTGCTGAGGATGTTTACGTCCGCCTTTCGGTGGAACGTTAGCAACAGATCCTTCTACTAATTTTAGAAGTGCTTGCTGTACACCTTCACCGGATACGTCACGAGTGATTGATGGATTCTCAGATTTACGAGCAATCTTATCGATCTCATCCACATAGATAATTCCGCGTTGAGCACGCTCAACATCGAAGTCACAATTCTGAAGAAGAGAAAGAATCACGTTCTCAACGTCTTCCCCTACGTAACCAGCTTCAGTCAGAGTTGTAGCATCACAAATAGCAAATGGTACGTTCAAGAACTTAGCCAGAGATTGAGCAATAAGCGTCTTACCAGAACCAGTAGGACCAGCAAGAAGAATATTTGATTTAACAAGCTCTACATGATCTTCATCACGAGCTGTTGCTGCTTTGTAAGAGATACGTTTGTAGTGGTTATGAACGGCAACTGAAATGATTTTCTTAGCACGCTCTTGACCAATAACATAACTATCTAAGTGCTCTTTAATTTCATGAGGCTTAGGAACATTATCAGTTGCGGTTTTGGCCACGGCCTTAACAGCATCTTCATAGATAATGTCATTACATAGCTCAATACATTCATCACAAATATAAACGCCAGGACCTGCGATTAATTTTTTTACTTCTTTTTGAGACTTTCCACAGAAGTTACAATTTAAACTACCGTAGGAAC
>CAYWMU010000024.1:0-22532 GCA_964459395.1 uncultured Bacteriovorax sp. | reverse complement strand
GGATCAGACATATTTTGTAGCATTTGCACTAGACCGATGAGAGTACCGATCAT
This sequence comes from uncultured Bacteriovorax sp., assembly GCA_964459395.1. Classification (GTDB taxonomy): domain Bacteria; phylum Bdellovibrionota; class Bacteriovoracia; order Bacteriovoracales; family Bacteriovoracaceae; genus Peredibacter. The sequence goes on along the minus strand of CAYWMU010000024.1, from coordinate 22,479 downwards.
CCCAAATGCCGGACCATCTGCTCCCATCCCATCGAGCATATCAATACCTGTTCCATGACGTTCTTCCATTGCAGAGATTTCTAAAGAAAGAATTGAAGTAATAACTTCAGGTGGGCGGTTATCTGCAGCAAGAGTTACAGCTTTCTTTAAAAACGGATCCTCTACTGGAATTTTCTCTAAAGCAAACACTGATTCACGTCTGGCAGTTTCTGCTAAACGCTGAATCTCATCAATAATTGCTCTCGGATCAATCTGAGTTGTGAAAACTGATTTTAGGTAAACACTTACAAGCGTTTTCAAGCTTTCTGCGGGCCACTTAATCATCGTTGTAGCGATTACCCCACCTACAACTACTAATACTGAAGGGATATCAATAAAAGTAGTAATAGGAGACCCATAAATGATTGAACCAAGAATAGCGGTTACCGCAAGAACAAGACCAACAACGGTTGAAATATCCATAACATTCACCTTCGTGAAAAAACTTTACTATGGATAAATTATCGGAATCAAATAGAAGAACTTAAGTAGATAATATTACTGACAAAAACAGTATGACTATTACTTCTTCCCCCTAGAGAGAAGAAGCGATAAGATGAAATTTTTTAATCTTTAGCAAGCATAGTACTATCAATATAGTTTAGCATGGCCGAGCGAAGTTCCTCCAAGGAGACTTCTGATGTGCTCTTGCCCGAGAATACTTCTTCTTGAATCATCTCTACAGGAAAGCCCGTAAGCTTTGCAAGTGCATCTAGACTGATCTTACTTTTTGCCTCTGAACCATTATTACTAAGGTTTTGGTTTTGGGCATTCATTCTACTCTCCTTGAATGTGTGCTATTCAAATCCATTGAATAGTTGTGTGGTAAAAAGCATATCTATCGAGCTTTATGAAAGTCAATCAAAGGTAATTCAACTGTAAGTTTTTGTTAGAGAGTACTGGAGAATACCGACATAAATACTCAATATTAGAGGAAATGACACTCGGCCCGCATCTTAAGAAAGCAATGTTAGAAAGCTTTCGACCTTAGATTCCATTTCACTAAATTCACTATGGGCCTGACTTTTAAGGGTGATCCCTCCTCCTGCGCCATAGGTCCAGAGTCTTTCTTCGACGTTTATTTTAGCGGTGCGAATATTGATGGAGCCTGTGAGATGGTTTTTCCAAGAAAGGATTGTTGTCCCACAGTAAACCCTTCGCTTGTATCTCTCAACTCTGCCCAGGGTTCTAATGGCATTTATTTTCGGGGCCCCCGTTATGGAACCTCCAGGAAACAATGTGGATACAATATCAAAAAGAGACCAGTGCTCCTGGATAGGAGTTTTGAGTAAGGAATACTGATGAATAAGATTATTCAATACTAACGGTTTTTTTATTCTTGGGACTTCACAGTGCCCATTACTTAATCGGTTTAAGTCATTTCTAATCAGATCACTAATCATGATTAGTTCGCTGTCTTCCTTGGGATCATTAAAGAGATCCCTCACCTGTTTCTTGATAGCATTTTTTTTCTTCTTTACTGTGCCCTTGATAGGCATGCTGTAAAGATACTTACCTTGAAGAGTGAATAAGCATTCCGGAGAATTAGAGAGAATCAGCTCTTCTCCTAAAAAACTTGCGTGAGCAAAACTTGATAGTTTTTTTGAAAAAAAGAAATCATGAATGTCTGTAGGAGAGAAAAAATCCTCTGTATAGAAATCAAAAGGATAAGTAAGGTTAAACTGATAACCATTTCCTTTTAAAAGTTCTTCTTGAAGATAATGAAATGCTTCTTTGTACTCAGTCCAACTTGGTCTCTCTAATCCTTTGAGAGGAATCTTTTTTAACTTCGTTCTAGGTTTAATGAACTTCGTTTTTTGATATTCAATGACGATGGCCAAGGGATCATCATCCTTTAAAAGATAGGAGGACTCCCCGAGGAGAAAGCTTAATTCATACATGAGATGAATAACAAGGGGCCGTTTAGGTTTAAGTCCCACTTTGTGAGCCTTTAGCTCTTCAAAGAAGGACTCGACTCCAATGCTTTGAGCAAAGCCAGTCATCAAATCGAATCTTTTATGTCGATATTGAATATAGGCCCTTACCGGTGATGATAAGTGAAGATTTGCATTATTCTTCCAACGAAATGTTGAAAAAAGCATTATTGCTCCGGTCTTTGAAACTCGAGATCAGCGAACTTAGTCTGAGATCCAATCCAAGCGAGATCAACTGTACCAGGCTCTCCGTTACGGTTTTTAGCAATAATAATTTCTGCGATCCCCTTCTTGGGAGTTTGTGGATCGTAATATTCTTCACGGTGAATAAGACAAACGATGTTAGCATCCTGCTCTAGAGAACCTGACTCACGAAGATCTTGAAGCTGAGGGCGACGATCAGTTCTGTGAGTTGCAGCTCGGTTAAGCTGAGAAAGAACAACGACAGGGACCTGAAGTTCGTTAGCAAGCATTTTTAATGTTCTAGAGAGATCAGCAATCTCCTGCTCACGAGATTGTTTTTTTGCGTGAATCGGCATTAACCCGATATAGTCAATTACGATCATAGCAAGGCCTTGCTCAGCTTTTAGCTTTCGACAATAAGACCTGATATCTAATACGTTGGTTGAACCAGCATCATTAATATGAATAGATAGATTAGATAAACGAATAGAAGCATCAGCAATCTTTCGAAGATCTAGTTCATTGAAGTCTTTAGTTCTAAATTTTCTAGCATCTACACTAGATTCGGCAGCGAGAAGTCGCATAGCAAGTTCTGCGTGAAGCATCTCATATGAGAAAACCGCAACAGGAAGTTGAGTTTGCTTTGCTGCCGCTAATGCCCAGTTAAGGGCGAGTGCTGTCTTACCCATGGCAGGACGTGCGGCCATAATTATTAGCTGACCAGGCTGAAGTCCAAGAAGCCTTTGGTCAAGTGCCTTAAAGCCTGTTGAGAGCCCCGAAATCTCACCTTTAGCACGAGCAGGTTTTTCTAATTCTTTAAGAACCTCATGAAGAGATTCTTTTAAAGAAATCATTTTGTTATTTTTTGTCTGTGCCGTTAATTTAAAAAAGCTAGCCTCTACATCCTGAAGAAAGTTTTCAATATCTCCAGTAAAGTTCGTTCCCGTTTGCATCACTCGTGTTGCTGTTCTTACAACTTCACGAAGGACTGCTTTTTGTTTTACTTGCTTAGCATAATGTTCAACGTTAGCTGCAGAACCTACTTCATCACAGATAGTAATGAGAGCTGACTGTCCGCCGATTTTTTCAAGTTTACCTTGATCATTTAGTTTTGAAGAAACTGTCACGATATCAAAAGGCTTACCTTCAATGAAAAGATCTTTAATCGCTGCATAAATAAAACCAAACTGAGGATGGTAAAAATCATCCGGAGTAAGATTCAAATCAGAGATATGATCCATTGATACATTATCGATGATGAGACAAGCTAAGAGGGCCTTTTCAGCCCCCATATCATGAGGCATTTCCTGTGACATCGGGAGATTTCTCCTTACAAACAAAAAAGCCCCAGGTTACCCCGGGGCTAAAAAAGAACGGATTACTCTTCTGCTGCAGCTTCTGCAGCAGCATCAGCTTCAGCTTTTGCAGCTTCAGCTTTTGCTTTTTTCTCAGCGTTGCGGCGCTGAGCTTCTTCTTGTTGCTTTCTTAGTTCTTCGGCCATAGCTGCATCGATTGCAACTTTAACTTGGAAGTTAGCAACAACGTCTTGGAAAAGACGAGCTTTAACATCATATGTTCCAAGAGCTTTGATTGAACCTTCGATGATAATTTGGCGACGCTCGATAGAGATGCCTTTTTTCTCAAGTTCAGATGCAATTTCTTGGTTTGTTACAGCACCAAAAAGACGACCATTTGTTCCAACTTTCTTGATAAGTTCAAGAGTCATCCCTTCGATTTTCTTTTTAGCTTCTTCTGCAACAGCTTTTTCAGCTGCAACTTTTTTAGCAAGTGCTTTTTGCTTATCAGCAATCATATTTGCATTTTTTTCATCAGCGAGGATCGCAAGCTTTCTTGGGAAAAGAAAGTTACGAGCGTAACCAGCCGACACGTTAACGATCTCACCGATCATTCCTAGGGCCTTAACCTTTTCAGTAAGGATGACTTTCATATTGTTCTCCTAAAATTACTTATTTTGTTTTTTTAAATACTTTCTAAATTCAAACCAGTTATCAAATAGACCTATCCCTGCAATGAGATAATTAGCACTAAAGATTACAAATATCACAATGAGTGTTCTGAAGAATCCTCTCATTCCTACGAAGTTTAAGAGTTCATTAAAGACTCCGAATCCTTGAAAAAAATAAAAGAGGCCCAAACACTTGATAATGGTAAATCCTAGTGTCTCATAGTCTGGGCTTCCCAACTGACTCCCCCAGACAGCAAGAACTAATCCAACGATGACCAGTCCAACAAATCCAAAGGGAACTTTAAAATGAAGAAGAGATTTCTCAGAGTAAGTAAAATCATCGCCTGATTGTAGTAGTCTCCTACTTTTTAAAATTAAAAAGGTATTAAACCACAGCATCAGGAACACTCCCATAAAGATAGTGCTGGGGAAAGTTTTTATAACTTCATCAGCAAGCTTTGAGGGATCGTTCAAAAGTTCAAGAACCTGGATTGCACCAGAGTCAGGACTCTTTTCGAAGATCTGCTTTTGCTCAGAAAACCAAGCTTCACTTTGTTGGATTTTTTCTACAATAAAACCTTTAACTGTAATATTTTGGGTCTTAATCGTTAAAAGAAATCCTCCAAATACTAGTGATAAGAACATCATCCCGACTGTAACTAAACTTTTAATCGGCTTTAAATTACGGAGACAAATCTCAGCAATAGAAACACCAAAAATAAAGATACAGACGTAAAAACCAAATAGGGTCAAATCTTGGTAAACTAGTTGGGCAAAAGTAAAACTTAAGCCGAGACCTAGTAGACCAGTGAAATAACCTTTTGACCTACCATATAGAATGATGGCCATCGCCAGTGGGAACGGAGCGAATACTGCCATGACAAAACTCAGGCACAACACGACTGAAGCAACTCCCAAAAGGAGAAGTCTAGCCGTTGAAAGTTGAGGAGCTTGCATGAGTTCAGTACTCATAACTCTACCTAGCGTCCAAATTAACGAGCAATGTCGTTAGATTGATAGCTAATAAGAAGCATGTTGCGACCGCGCTTAATAGCATCGTTAGCTTCACGCTGAAACTTAGGCGTAAGTCCAGTGATACGAGCTGGAGAAATTTTACCAAACTCGTTTACTAACCAAGAGTAAGACTTCGGATCTTTCCAATCTGGAGAAGTTTTCTTAGCTGAGAACCAACAAGACTTGCGCTTAGAGTGCATTTTCTTGTCCTTATCATCACTGAAGTCTTCATCAGAGTTAGCTTGAGCTTGAGTGTGATTAGGGTTTTTGTAATTTTTAACAATTGAATCTTGAAATCTGTCTTCGCCAAGTTTAACAATAATGTAACGAACAAGGTGTTCGCTAAGGTTAAAACGACGCTCGATTTCTTTGTTAAGAGCTCCGTTACCTTTGTACATGAAGTAGTGGTAAGCACCTTTCTTAAGACCTGACTCAGTTGCTTGAGCAAAAGTCTTAACTCCCCATGAATCGTTAACTAGAACCTCTGCACCGTTCTCTTTTAAAATCTCTGTAAGAGTGTTTTTAACAGAGTTTACGATTTCCTCGGATGCGTCCGGGCGAACGACAAAAGCCGTTTCGTAGATCATATTTCCTCCTGGATTATAATTAAGCCCATGGTCACCATTGCCATGAGCGAGTTCGAAATATGTAAGAATGTCGGATGCAAAGATAACACACCCTTCTTAATGCGTCCAAAACTTTGTCAGAAATCAAGAAATGCCAAGCACTTGTAACACACTGATTTTACAGGCGCCATCTTTGTTTTTTTATTTGAGTCAAACACAACTTAAGTTTCCGTTCATACATAACCCTGTATTCATCGAGGTAAAATAAACACCAGGAGTCGCTCATGGTAATTGTTCTGGCCCAATTTATTTTCTCCGCTCTTCTTATCGTTGGCGCAGGAATTCACCTAACACGTTCTGCAGACTCAATTGCTGATATAACAGGTCTAGGTAAACTTATTATTGGATCTCTTTTACTTGCTGGAGCGACTTCCCTTACTGAACTTTTCGTAGGACTAAATGCAATAAGAGCTAAGATACCTGAGCTTGCTATTGGAAATTTACTCGGTGCCTGCCTGATCAATCTCTTTATTCTTGCTCTTGCTGATTGGATTCATCGTTCACATAGCAAAAGGTTCTCTCGCATTTCAGCTGGTCATGCTTTATCTGCTAGCTTGTTAGTTATTCTCATTACCATGGTTGCAGTGGCCATACTTTTAGTCACTGATGATAGTTTAACTTTTCTAAATGGTTCACTCGTTAGTTATCTTCTCTTGGCAACTTATCTCATTAGCATGCGGATAATTTTTAAAAATCAAAACCAATTTCAGGATAAAAAAACAGCTCTCAGCATTCACTCTTTAAGAAAAATTTATCCAGCTCTTTTAATATTCAGTATTAGTGCTCTGATTATTGCTTATGCTTCTCCTATTTTAGTGAGTGCTGCTGAAGATATTTCTCAGAGAACAGGATTGGGTGAAACTTTTATCGGCCTCACTCTCGTTTCAATAACCACTTCACTTCCTGAGCTAGTAGCAACTCTTCAGGCCGTAAGAATGGGAAGTTATGAGATGGCCTTTGGAAACATACTAGGGAGTAATGCCTATAATATTCTAGTCATTGCCTTTCTTGATTTTTTTGTTAATGGATCAATTTTCGCTGCAATCGGTACCATCCATGTCTTTACCTGTCTTGCTATTATCATGTGTATTTCAGTTGCCATCATTGGTCAGCTCTATCAAGTCGAGAGATCGAAACGATTCTTTGAGCCAGATGCGATGATTATAATGGGAACAGTGATAGTTAGTTACTATTTTCTTTATCAGTTCACTTCGTCCTGAGAGGGCCTTATTTAAGGCCCCTCAGGTGCATAAAGTTCATATTGTTCAGAATGGTAATTGTTATCTGCGCGAACGAGAATAGTTTTATTGAAGGCTTCCTCTAACGTCTCAATAATCCCAAAATCTCCTGAAAGTTTCGCACAAACTTCAGGGTGAGCGAAAATGGTGATCTTATTAGCAGAAGTTCTTTTGAGTACTTTTTGAAGTTCACGAATCACTTCATAACTTACTGTCTCTATCGATTTAACTCTCCCTACACCTTCACAATAGGGACATGGTTCACACATAGTTCTCGTCAACGTATCTCGAGTACGCTTGCGAGTCATCTCAACAAGACCTAATCCAGAAATAGGAAGAACATTTGTTTTTGAACGATCTTTTTTAAGAGCTTCCAAAAGTGCTGAGTAAACTTGGTTACGATGATCTTCTTTCTCCATATCGATAAAATCGATAATAATAATTCCACCGCAGTTTCTAACTCGAAGTTGATAAGCAATTTCTTTAACAGCTTCTAAGTTCGTTTTTAGAATTGTTTCTTCGAGAGTTTTCTTTCCAACAAACTTCCCTGTATTGACGTCAATTGATACTAAAGCTTCGGTTTGATCAATATTGATCGAACCACCTGAACGGAGGAAAACTTGGTTCGAAAGAGCACGTTCAATTTCAATATCAATTCCGTAATGTTCAAAGATCGGAAGTTCCCCGTCATAAAGCTTAATTTTTGCCTTATGCTGAGGAGTAAACCGTTGAACGAATTTCTCAATTTGTTTAATTGCCGATTTACTGTCAGCAATAAGAGCATCCACATCCTCATCCATGATGTCTCGGAGTGCTCTTTGAATAAAAGAGAGATCTTGGTGAAGCTCAAAAGGAGCTTTGGCCTTCTCTAATTTTTTTTGAATGTCCTTCCAGATTTTTACAAGATTGTTGTAATCACCTTTGAGAACTTTATAACTCTGACCTTCAGAAACAGTACGAGCAATAACCCCTACACCCTCAGGTCTGATAGAATCCAAGATATCTTTAAGTCTTCTTCTTTCTTCTTCTGATTCGATTCTGCGACTTACTCCTGTGTGCTCGATAAATGGCATATAAACCATATGCCGGCCAGCTAAGGTAATATGACGAGTGACTCTTGGACCTTTAGTAGAGATGGGCTCTTTTGCAATCTGGACGACGATTTCATCGCCTTCTTTTAAGAAATCCTGAATCTTAACATCTGGACGAAATTTCATATCGACCGTTTCAGTTAAGGTGGAAAACTCATCAGGGATCACTTCTCCTAATCTTTTCTGATCCGCATTCTCACTGGATCGACTTAAAATTTCTCTTTGTTCATCTAGTGTTGGAAGATAAGCATCATCAACATATAAAAAAGCGGCACGCTCTTGCCCAATATCAACAAAAGCTGACTGCATACCAGGGAGAACTCTTAGTACTTTTCCTAAATAGATGTTCCCAACGACGGGGTGAGATTCATTCTCGACATGCCTCTCAATGAGAAAGTCGAGGATCTCCCCGTTCTCAATAAGGGCAATACGAGACTCATTGTGAGTCTGATTGACCACTAACTCTTTTGCCATGTAAATGTCCTAATTCTATAAAACTTAAAAATAAATCCTTAGTAGAATACAGACATTCACATGGAATATAAAGAAGGCAATTTTTTAAATGAAGAGACCTGCGATACACGCTGTCATGTAGCAAGCAAGTGTCCCACCTAGTAGAGAGCGTAATCCTAAACGAGCAAGAGTTTCTCTTTTATTTGGGGCCAATGTTCCAATTCCCCCAAGCTGAATAGCAATGGAAGAGAAGTTAGCAAAACCACATAGTGCGTAAGTAGTCAAAACGACAGATCTTTCAGAAAGTCGTCCGACTGATTTAGTAAGCTCAAGATAGGCCACAAATTCGTTAAGGACTAGCTTCTTTCCAAGCATTGAACCTACTTGGAGACAATCTTCCCAAGGAACTCCTAGCAACCATGCAATTGGTGCATTTATATATCCCATGATGAGTTCAAATGAGAGTTGTGGAAAACCTATTAATCCTCCAACCCATCCAAGAACTCCATTTAGCATGGCAATAAGAGCAATAAAAGCTAACAGCATAGCTGCTACGTTTGCCGCTAATTTAAGACCATCTGAAGCACCATCTGCTGCAGCATCAATCACGTTTGCACTTCTTTTCGGGAGGTCAACCTTCACTACACCAGCAGTTGGTGAATCTTCTTGTTCAGGGACAAGAAGCTTGGCACAAACAATCGCCGCAGGAGCACTCATTACAGAAGCGGCCAAAAGATGGCCTGCGTCAATTCCGAAACCTACGTATGCGGCGAGAACTCCTCCAGCTACAGTGGCCATTCCACCTGTCATAAGACACATAATTTCTGAACGAGTCATCGTTTGAACATAAGGTTTAATCACTAACGGAGCTTCTGTTTGCCCTACAAAAATATTGGCAGCAGCTGCAAGAGATTCCGATCCAGAAGTCTTCATCACTTTCATCATCACTTTAGCAAAAACTTCTACAACCTTCTGCATAACTCCAATGTGGTAAAGAACCGACATAAGCGAGCTCATAAAGATAATAGTTGGAAGAACCATTGTGGCGAAAATAAAACCGAAGCTATCCGCATCGGCTAAACTACCAAAGACAAATTTTGCACCTTCATGGGTATAGGCCAGAATCCCCTCAAACATTTTCGAGGCTCCGGCGAAGAAATCTTTACCTATTTGAGTTTTGAGAATGAGAAGACCGAAGATAATCTGTAAGACAACTCCAGAAATAACGGTTCTCCATTGGATGTTCTTACGCTTATCAGAAAAAGCATAGGCAATGCTAATCATTACAAACAAACCCAAAAGGGACACCAGTCTTTCCATAAGCCGTCCTAATACATGAATTAATTTTAACTCATGACTTATCGCAAGTCCGACTAATTATGTCTAGAAAGAAGTCGTCCAGACTGGCGTGAATAAGGTAGTTTTTTCAAAGGTAACTAGTTTTTCTTGAGACTGATGCCAAGCAAATCTTTCTTTAGTTGAAAATTCAGCAGAACTCTGAAGTTCTTCTGAGTTTTTCTGAGCAGAATTGAAAGCGACAAAAATCACACCGGCAATGACTCCAATAGCAGCACCTGTCCAGATATTCGGTAAGTGCTTACTTGGTTCATCAACAAAAGAAAGAGTAGAAAGACCCAAAATCGCTCCACCTACTCCAGCTCCAGCGACTGTTAAAATATCATTTTGAGTGTTTTTGATAAGATCATCAGCTCTAACAGAAGGAGCAATGAGTTGAGACATTATGATTAACGAAATAAATAACTTTTTCATAAACTTCCTAGGACTTAGTTTGCCAATGGGGATACCTATGAATATGATAGGGGGCTCTTTTAAAAATAGCAAATTAGATAATTACGTGAGTACACAATGACTAAAGAAAAATTCCAAGTTTATGCTCTTATCGACAAAAAAAAGAAGGGTGAGAAGCTAACCAAAAACGAAATCAAGTGGTTCATTCAATCCTTCACGGACGGAGTTATTCCGGACTATCAGATGTCGGCCATGTTGATGGCAATGTTCATCAGAGGCATGGATGTTGAAGAAACAGCGGCCCTTACGGATGCCATGCTTGAGTCCGGTGAGCAGTTGAAGTTTACCGGCAAAAACGTCATTGATAAGCACTCAACAGGTGGAGTTGGTGATAAAGCTTCATTCATCCTTGCTCCCATTGCTTCTGCGGCCGGAGTAAAAGTTCCGATGATCGCAGGCCGAGGTCTTGGTCATACTGGTGGTACTGTTGATAAGATTGAAGCGATTAAAGGCTTTAATACCGCTTTAAATCTCAAAGAATTTAAAAAGAAGCTTGATAAAGAAGGACTCGTTCTTATTGGACAGACTCCTGAGATCGCTCCGGCCGATCGTCTTATCTACTCTCTTCGCGATGTCACGGCCACTGTTGACTCCATTCCCCTTATTACAGCTTCAATCATGTCTAAAAAACTTGCTGAAGGTGCGAATGGGATTGTTTTCGATATTAAATATGGTTCTGGAGCATTCATGCGTGACCCTAAGTCTGCAAGAGCACTAGGACAAAGTCTTATCCAAACTTCTAAAAGATTTAAGAAAAAAGCGGTCGCCCTTATTACCGATATGAACCAACCTCTTGGGAACGCAGTCGGACACACTAATGAGATCATTGAAAGTATCGAGACCTTAAAAGGTAATGGCCCTAAAGATCTCACAGATCTTTCTATTGAACTTGCGGCCCATATGATTCACATCGGTGGAGTTGAAAAAACTTTCGAAAAAGCTCTAAAGAAAGCTCATGAAGTTGTTGAAAATGGTAAGGCCCTTGCTGAGTTTAGAAAGCTTCTTAAATCCCAAGGGGGAGATGACAAAGTTATCGATGACTACTCTCGCCTACCTCAAGCAGCTAAGAAAACAGTTGTGAAAGCAACTGCTGATGGTTACATCAAATCTTTTGAAAACGCTCAAATTGGCTTACTCCTCATTCAACTTGGGGGTGGTCGTAAAGAGAAAACAGATAAGATTGATTTTGGTGTAGGATTTAACTTCCATAAAAAAATTGGTGATAAAGTGAAGAAAGGTGAAGCCATTTTAACGATTGATCACCATGAACATCAAACGGCCATTGCAAAAGAATTAGTGAAGAAATTCAACAAGGAAGTCATCACTCTTTCTCAGTCAAAAGTTCGTGCACCGAAACTCATTATTGAAAAACTAAGCTAAGGACTTCCTATGTCTATGAATAAAATTTTTGAAGCTGCAGACTACATTCGTTCAAAGTCGAACATTAAACCTAAAATTGGAATCGTTCTTGGTTCTGGACTTGGAATCTATGTCGACCAAATTCAGAACAAGCAAATTATCCCTTACCAAGATATACCTCACTTTAAGCGTACGAGCGTTGAGGGACACGAAGGTCGACTAATCCTCGGCGAAGTCCATGGAGTTCCTGTAGCAGCTCTACAAGGGCGTATCCACTCTTATGAAGGACACCCTATGGAAGAGATTGTTCTTCCTGTAAGAACATTGGCCGCTCTTGGAATTGAAATGCTTTTCTTAAGTAATGCTTCTGGTGGAGTGAACCTTGATTTCCATCCAGGAGATCTAGTAAGCATCACCGATCATATTAATCTATCGGGCCGAAATGCTCTGGTAGGACCCAATCTCGCAGAGCTTGGTCCACGTTTCCCTGATATGAGTGAAGCCTATAGCTCTGAGCTCAATGCAGTGATGAAAGAAGTGGCCCAACGTCATGGTGTGAACATGAAAGACGGAGTTTACTGCTCTGTTTTAGGTCCAACTTATGAGACTCCTGCTGAGATCAGAATGATTCGTATTCTTGGCGGTGATATGGTGGGAATGAGTACGGTTCCTGAGGTAATCGCTGCTAACCATATGGGTGTTAAAGTCGCTGGAGTGGCCTGTATTACCAACTACGCTGCTGGGATTAAGCAAGAGAAACTCAGTCACGCAGATGTGAAAGATGTGGCAGAAAAGGCCATGGTTGGATTCGCTACTATTTTGACAGAAACTATTGGAGAACTAAAAAAATTAGGGAAAATCTAATGAGTAAAGATCTTCACCAAGAGGCCAAGAATGCCTCACTAAACTCACACTCCCCTTACTCAAAAGCTAAGGTTGGAGCGGCCATCGTAACAGAAGACGGAACAGTTTATTCAGGTTGTAACATTGAAAATTCAAGCTTCGGAGCGACTGTTTGTGCAGAGAGAGTGGCCATTTGGAAAGCAGTTTCCGAAGGACACAAAAAAATTAAGAAAGTACAGGTTTACACCCATGATGGTTGGCCTCCTTGCGGAATGTGTCTGCAAGTTATTACAGAGTTCGCTGATCCTGATCTTGAAATAACTTTTGGGGATCACAGCGGAAAACAAACGACAAAAAAATTAAAAGAAATGCTTACTCATGCATTTACTTCAGAGCACTTAAAATAAGTGCTCTCTTTTTTTCTTAACTAAGGAAAGGAACGAATGTTCCTTCAATATTATGAATGACCACCCCTTTAACTCATCAGATGAGCTTCTTCGTTCTCTTAACTTCTGTGTTATTGACTTAGAAACAACCGGCGGCAACTTTGAAACAGAAAAAATCATTGAAGTTGGAATGGTTCGAATTGAGAACAGAAAAATAACTGAAGAGCGAAACTTTCTGATTAATCCCGATAAAGAAATTCCTGAATTCGTTCAAAAACTTACAGGTATAAAAAAATCAGATGTCGCCCATTCTCCTAAAATTGAAGAGGTCATTGATGAGATCACTCAATTCATCGGAGACTCAATCGTTGTTGCCCATAACACTTCTTTTGATGTCCCTTTCATCAATGGGGTCTTAAAGCAATTGGGTAGACCGACTCTTGATAATAAAGTTATCTGCACAAACATCATGACAAAATACATGATTCCCGAAATCATGAGTTCAAACTTAAATTACATGTCGACCATCTTCGGTATTCCCCACTCTCACGCTCACCGAGCTGTGGAAGATGCTAGAGCAACAGCTAATCTTCTTTTAAAGTATCTTGAAATTTTTGATAATAAACATATTCGAAAAGTTAATCAGCTCTACTATCCTCGTAATAAATTTGAACTTGATCGCTCTATTTTTGAAAATAGCGATGGACTTGATAAAGTCTATGACGCTTTAAACAAGCTCACTCGCCCAACTGTGCTAACAGTAAAAGGTGATAATGGGGTTATCCTTTCAATCTTACCGATTAAAAATCCTAAAGCCGAACTCACGGATTTAAAAAATTATTTAGCTGAGTTTCGCTGGAGTCAGATTAATATCAGGCTTTGCGGTCCATTTGTGGAAGGACTCTTCTTTTTAAATAATAACTTTATTAAAATTCCTGAAGTATATCGAATCAAGACATTGCAATACCTGCGAGAACATCATCAAATCAAGAAAGAAGAACTCACAGAAGATTTTGACTTCATCATTACGCCCCATCTCATTTCCGGGCAGTTTATTGTATGGTCATTTTTAAATTTCAATTCTTATTCGCAACTCGTTTTTAAATATCCTTCCCATAAGAAAAAACTTCATCAGTTTCTTCTCGGGCAAATAAATCGTTTTGAAAATCAACAGAAAGGTAAACGTAAGGCCTTCATTCAAAATGATTTGCGAGAAATCTTTTTAAGTATCTTCTATCAGTCTCTTGAAGACTCTGAAGGGCTATATTTAAAAATCAAAATTGCTGAGATAAAGAATGAGAAGAAAGTATATCAGGACAAAATAGAAAAACTGGCAGAGACCTTTCCAGATCCCTACCAGTTTCCTTCGAATTACTTATAGTTTGATTGACTGAAGATCTTTTCCACCATTTCTACCATCAGCATTTGTTGGCGAGTATAGAATGATCTTAGATCCAGCTTTTGGAAGTTTTACTAATTTCTTCCCATTTCCTTTTACTTCAATTGTATCAGGAAGATCATTTGAATTTTTAAGATTCAGTCTATGCCATGAATCCTCTGCTCCAAGATAATCATCAGCTTCAATTGCACCTGCACCTGTGTGAAGAGCAGCAACCTTAACTTTTAGAGAATCTGTATTAAGGGCCTTTGTATCAATTTCAATTACCGAAACTGAACTTGCTTGGAATGGAGAGAAAGCTCCAAGGTAAGTTACAGCACTTCTATAATCCTCAGCTGCTCCAGCTCTACCATTTGTATCACGATGAGAAGTTTCAAAGTTTGCTCTAATGTCTCGTGCTTTATTAGCATCTAGGACGAATGAGAAGAAACCTGCTCCTACAGCACTTGAAAGACCTGGAAGGTAATCTGAGCGAGAACCAACCCATTCTAAATCGGCAATATCATCGTTGTCAGAATCAATAAGAACTGAAATCTGACATGCCTGCCAATCAGAAACTGATTCATATAGCTTCACACCAACTTGTAAGTATGAACGAGTTTCACCAGCAACTTCTTTATTGATCACACGGTATCCAGCAGACTCAAGGTCACAAGCACGGTTACGGATGTGAGAAAGTGCTCCTGGATCTTTCTTACGATCGTCAGTACCAATGAGGTTGAAAGGAAGAACCACACCTTCTAGAGCAGATTTGTTATTAAGAACAAATGAAACTCTCTTTGAATCCTGAATTTTCCCTAAAGTTGAGATCGCAGAAGCTTGGTGAACGACTGCAAGAACTGGGAAGCTTGCTACTTCACCTTCACTAGAGATCAGTTTAACAAATCCTTCAAAGTTAGCTCTGTCTTGAGAAACGATATCAAGAGTGAAGTTAAGATTAAGTTCTTTAGTCTCACCTTTTTTAATTCTAACAGTTGTTCCTCTCTCGTTTAAAGAGATACCACCGTTAAAGTCTGTAACAATACTCAGCTCAAGATCCTCATTAGAAATATTCTTAAGAGAAATCGACTCTGTTACTTTATTTGATTTAATAAGATTTACTTTACCTAGAGAGAATCCTCCGCGAGAAGGAACAAGTTTAGTCGTAAGAGCTTTCATAACATCCACTCGACCAGCACCTTGCGCAGTTACCGGATATCTTTTTCCAGTATGATCACTAATGATCTTCGCAGTTCCCATAAGAATGTTCTTATGCTCAAGAACTGATAGCTCAGGATATTTCTGTTGCATAAGGGCCATTACACCGGCCATATGAGGAGCCGCCATAGATGTACCATTCTGAGCAATTGCACCGTCACCCTTCCCTGTAGCAGCTGAAATAATTTGCTGACCTGGAGCTACGATTTCCGGCTTAATAAGACCATCTTCTGAGCGTGGACCGCGAGAAGAGAAGTTTGTAATTGTATCAATATACTCCGTACGAGCTTTTTTGATATCACCAGAGAAAGTAACTTCTAACTCTTTACCAGTTTTAAGAGCTTCCTTAATTGTTTCTCCATCAGCTTTTGAAACCATTACTACAGGAATTGAAATACGCTCATCAGAACCACCTGCAATGCTAGCTTCACCATCTACGTTGTTTGCAATGACTACACCAATCGCTCCAGCTTTTAGAGCATAATTAACTTTTTCAGTGAAAGGATTTCCTCCACGGTCTACTAAAGCAATTTTACCATTTACTGCAGCAGCAACTTCACTTGAAAGTTCAGCATCCGCAAGTCCAACGTAAGCAACATCTCCTGAAACAGTTTCACCTGCTTCAAGCATTTTAGAAAAAGATGCATATGGAGAATGAGCGATTGTCTCAGTACCTTCAATTGTAATTGCTGTTCCTTCACTCATTACGTTGTGATCCATGTAATCAATTCCTGCAGCTACAGAAAGAGCATCTGTCGAAGTTGAAGGAGCACCAACGATGTAAGGAGCATCCCCTGAGTTACCAGCAGCTGCCACAAATGAAATTCCGGCGCGAACTGTATTCGTTACAGCTTCAGAATAGTTAATAGAAGGCTTACCGTAAGCTCCACCAAGAGAGAGGTTTACAATATCAAGACGGTCACTTGGATCAAGGTCGCCGTTCGGATCAACTGAATATTCAAGTGCCGCAATAACAACAGCATCACCTGTTGAGTTAGCACCAAATACTTTAATCCCGTGCATGATTGCATCAGGAGCAACACCATCGTATGTGTTCACCCCATCACCGATTCCTGCAACAGTACCTGCAACGTGAGTTCCGTGACCACTTCTAACGTCAAGTGGGTTCGAGTCAGGTTTTGGAATACGAAGATCTTTAACTGGTGAAGCAGGAGAGAAAGCATCTCCAACCAGGTCAATACCACCTTCGATTTTATATGGGTAATTAGTTACAGGAGCTGTTGGATCGATTGATTTGAATTCTTCGATAGAGCCTGAACCACCAAACATTGTATGTGTATAATCAATACCTGTATCAATGATACCAATTCTAAGACCTTTACCAGTTAGACCTAATTCTTCACGAGCTTGTTTTGCACCAATAAAGCTAACAGAAGATTTCTCATTAAGATCTTTTACTTTTTTAGCAAGTTGTTCTCTGATTTCATTTTGAGTCACTAGATCTGGAGCTGCGAAATAGCTCATTGTATTAGCATTACGAACCATTGTTAGACCGTTTACTTTTTCCATGATTGATGGACGGGCAACAATCGTTACTGAGTTCATGATAATTTTTGTTGAATAAAGAACTTCTGCTTCAGGATCAATTTGCTTAATTTGTTTTACAAACTCTTCCTGCTCTTTAAGAAGAAGGGCTTTTTGTTCTTCATCAATAGTGATCTTCTTACCTTCAATTTGGGCTGTTTCAATTAAAGCAGGTGTTTTGAGACGAACCATTATTGTTTGAGCATCATCAGCAATATTTCGAATTGAAATGATATTGGAGTTAACTAGTTTTAGGTTTCCTAAATCTTTTGGAGAAGTATTCATCCCGCAAGAAACTAGAACTGATAGAAGGGCAAGACTTGGAGCTATTTTCATCATATTCAACCTCGATTATCTGGAAATGGTGCCCCTTAAATATACCTTTAGATTGGGGCCCTAACGATCGGCCTTGTAGCTATTACAAGGGGTGTCTAAAAGTTGAACAGTATTGTCAGGGATTATAAATAAAGCGTAAAGAGTAATCAGATACCTGTAAGACAAAGTTTTCTATGTTAAGGAGGTTCTGAATCAATTTTGAAAGAGTTAGGGATGATATATTGAGTTCGTGCAACTGAATTTGAATTTCTTGGGCCGATTCAATGACCTCTCCTCGTATAACTTTTTCAATCTGGTGTCGATTTGCCACTAGCATTTGATGAGAATACAACGTCATCAACTCACCCATAATGAGATAAAAAGTCATCGTCATAAGACTTAAATTCACACTTGGACGGAAACGAGTATGTTCTGAAAATTCCAAAGAGAATCTTATCCCACTTTCAACAGTCCTAAAGCGCAACAAGTTCTGTGCCTGCTCAAAGCAAAGCTCCACCATTGAATGAGAAGTGTCTAAAGTTTGGACACTTTGAGGTCGGGCCCGAGAAAAACCTAAAAAAGTTTCAACCAATTGCTTGCAACGAGTTGATCCATTTTTCATTTCCTCTAATACACTTCTGGCCTCCGCCTCTAACTCTTCATCTAATAAGAGAAAAGAAAGTGCTGCTTGAATTCCAGCAATAGGATTATTGAGTTCATGAGCAATACTAGAACTTATGATTCCTAGTTCTTGACCAGTGGGAGTGAGCGGCCCTTCATCTCCAACAAAGAAACTTTCAGTAAAGAAAACAAAAAGTGAACGTCTGTCATCAAGATGCTGAATGTCTTTTCGAAAAATATTATAAGGGATGTCATTGATAATAATCTTTTCCCTCAAAGTTAACTTTAAGCAGTCCACCGGAGCAAAGTTAAGTTTAGAGAAAAGTCCATTATGCTGATGAATCTCTCCTTCTTCCCCCATTAAGACTACTGGAAATGGAATGGCATCAAGAGATTCCTCCCATAATTTCTGATCAAAGAAAGGGTCTTCGGATTCTATTTGTGAACTAAAAAAACCCACAAGTGTTGCATAGAAAAAAAATTGTTTTACCAATCTTTCAGTATCAGAATCATCCCAACTTAAGTCGAGAGCGATAAACTCTCCTTTATAGGCAGGAAGAGGGAGTATATTTTGAGTTGCTTTAAGCTTATTGAGATTCTTAAAAAAAAATGACAACTTTGTTTTATCAAGATGAGTTTTGATAAATTGTTTAAGGATCTTTTCAAACTTTGAAATGTCAGTATGAATCAGCTCCTTTTCGAGCTCAACTAAATCCTGAGCGTATGAGAGTAAACTTTCAACACTAAAACTATTCTTAGAATCAATAAATCTTCCGGTATTCTGCTTCACTATACTTTCAAATTTTTTTAAGTTTTTTTGAAGAACCTTTTGAAGATGATGTTGTTTATCTTCGAACCAGCCTTTGAACTTAGGTGTCACAAGAAGGAGAAAGTCTTGTAGGTTTACATTTTCATCAAAGATAAAGTCGACATTCGCATCTTCTAAATTTTGAGTAAAACTAAAAAGGCCTTGGTTGGGCTCAAGTAAACATATACGCAACTTAGCCGGAGAGAGAGAAGGTTCAAAAGCAGAACTTTCTGAAATGATATCGATCCCAAATAGGTCTTTTGACCAAGAGTCATCGCTCTTAAGTATTTTGGAATCACTAAAATTTTGTAAAATTAAATTCAAACTTGCCAATAATCCTGAATCAAACTTTGGATCAAGCCTAAATTCAATCAGGTTAGAATACTCTAGCATGATTTAATCTATGGTATAAAAAACTTATTACTCTCATCGACGAGGACCATCCCGTCAATATACTGTCCTTGAACTTTCACACCCCAGTGTAGATGTGGACCTGAAGTGCGACCAGTATTTCCAGAGAGACCAATAACATCTCCCCTTTCAACAATATCACCTTCTTTTACCAAGGTTTTTGAGAGATGACCATAGACTGTAAAAATATCAAGACCGTGATCAAGAATAACAGTGTAACCAGTATAGAATAAATTACGAGCAAGGACGACTTTCCCGCGGTTGGTTGCAGGGATACTGACTCCGATTGGTGCTCTAAAATCGGTACCTAAATGCTGTCCTCTTTTAACATTATTATAGAGACGTCTTACCCCATAGATACTTGTAATTTTACTGTCCAATGGTGCCATAAAGGGCTCCTTAATAAGGAGCTGGGGAAGTGAACTTGCATATAACTTATTTAAAACTTGTTGCTCTCTCCATACTCGATCTTGGTCAGCCTTAGAAAGTTGAATCGTTCTTGGACTTACTCTTAGTGTTTCTTCACTAAACTTTCTTTCTTCCACATTGAAAGTGTAAACAGCTGAAAGCTCGCCCTTTACTCGCACTTCACATTGAAACGGTTTAAAGTCAGTAAAATACGTTTCAATTACTACGCCAATAGATTGATTCTCATGTTGTGAAACGTTTTGTTCCTTTCCTCTACAGTTGAAGCTGACATTATCTACTGAGGATAATTTCACAAATTTGATATCACCCGGACGAATAGTCTCTTCAATAAAGATCACTTCTCTTTTAAGTGGTGTGGGTGCTTCTTTTTTTATGGTTTCTTTTTTTGTAGAACATGCTGAAACTAAAACTAATATCATTAAAATGAATTTCATTTGGAAGATTCCTTTCTGGCCAGACCAATTCCATCATGAAAAGTGATCTCAATTGTCTCGTTATTATCTAACTTACTATAATCTTTGTAAGAACTCAAAACTCCTCTGTCAGACTTAATAAAACTATACCCTCTCCCTAAAACACCTGAAGGGTCTAGAGCTTTAAGTACTTGATCAAGTCTTTTCAAATGATCTTTTCGACTACTCATCATTATTTTCTGAGAATGATCTAAGCGCATAATCAGCTCATCAAGTAGCTGCGAGTGCTCCGCTATTCCTATTAATTCCTCCCCTCGTCCCATCAGACGAATATCTGCGAGTCTCTTTTCATCTGCTTTTAGTTTTTGCCAGATAAACTGAAGCATTTGTTTGGGATGAGAACGATGGGTTAGAATATGGATTTTTTGGGTAATTTTAATCATCTCATTCTTTAAATGAGTTGAAGCGTAGTTAATACGATCACGAAGTTGAGTTTGAGGTTGTGATATTAACTCTGCTGCAGCCGTCGGAGTTTCAACCCTTAGATCTGCTACAAAGTCACAAAGGGTATAGTCCACCTGATGTCCTATAGCGCTTATGACCGGTATTTCACATTCTGCTATTGCCCTTACGAGAGCTTCTGAGTTGAAGGCCCAAAGATCCTCGATACTCCCACCTCCTCGAGCAAAGACAACCAAGTCAAACATCTTTAATCTCTCAACATTCATAAGCGCACTAATGAGAGATTTTGGAGCAGCATCTCCTTGAACCAATGCTGGAATAATGGTCACTTCAAACCACAAACTTCGACGTTTAAGAACATTGAGAAAGTCCTGAAGGGCAGCCCCTTGAGGAGCAGTTATTATTGCAATCTTCTTAGGATAAAGAGGGATCGTCTTTTTACGTTCTAAATCAAAAAGACCTTCGGCGCTAAGCTTGGCCTTCAACTTTTCAAACTGAATTTTAAGCTGACCTTCACCTGCTGGAAAGATTCTCTTCCCTAAGAGCTGAAATGTTCCCCGTTTTTGGTAAACACTAATTGGACCTAAAATGGTTATTTTATCACCATCTTTTAAATTCTTTAAAATCGGATTTCTTAAAGCATCTTGCCTGAAAACAGCACAAGAAAGTGAAGCATCATCATCTGATAAGGTGAAATAAAAATGCCCCGCTGATGATGAGGAGAAGTTAGAGACTTCTCCTTGAACAACAACTTCTTGAAAATCATCTTCTAATAAACTTTTTATGGCATTAACAAGCTCTGAAACACTTGCTGCATTGAAGTCCATCATTTATTTTGTTTCGTTTTTTCAAAAGCAGAATAACTTTGTAAAAATTTAACTGCCTGTAGAACTTGATGATCTTCTTTAGGATTAAAGGTTTTAAAGATATCCTCTTTCGAGTCCTTCTTAGAAGTTTTCTTTTCTTCCATTTCCTTTATTTTTTTCGCTCTTTCTTCCTTCTCCTGCTCTAAGCGAACTTTTTCCTCTTCAGGAGTTTCGATTGTAGCAGTCAGATGATTACGAAGATCTTTTTCTCTTAGATAACGATCTTCTAGAAGGCTCTTATTGAATGCTTCTTGATCAATCTCAAAAAGTTTCACATCAGGGATGATACCTACCGCTTGAATTTTTTTATCACTAGGAGTCATATACTGAGCAATCGTCAATTTAACACCAGTGTTTTTATCAAGTTGAGCAACTGTCTGAACGGACCCCTTACCAAAAGATTGTGATCCCATAATCACTGCTCTCTTGTGATCTTGTAATGCTCCAGCAACAATCTCTGAGGCAGAGGCAGAAGAACCATTAATGAGAACAACTAAAGGAGTTTCAAGGTCTTTATATCCAGACTTTTTAACGTAGCGGATTTCTTTATTTTGAGGATCACGTGCTTCCGTTGAAACAACGACTCCATCATTTAAGAATAACGAAGAAATATCAACGGCTTGATCTAATAGACCACCAGGGTTTGATCTAAGATCTAATACAATACCCTTAATATTATTCTTGGCCTGCTTCTTTAACTTTGTCAGCGCTTCTACTACAGAACTCGTTGAATGTTTTTGAAATTGGCTGAGTCTAATATAAGCATAGTGATCTTCAATGAGTTCATACCTCACTGGTTTAATTTTTATCACTTCTCGCTTCATTGTGTACTGTTTTACACCGCTCACACCATCACGTAGAATGCCTAATGTTATTTTCTCCCCAATCTTACCGCGCATTTTTTCAACAACCTGATCAAGGTTCATTCCAACAATAGGTTCGTAATTAATCTCAACAATTCGATCTCGAGGTTTGAGACCTGCTTTGAAAGCAGGAGTATCTTCTATAGGAGTAATGATATAAATCACACCATCTTTTTGACTTACTTCAAGACCAAGTCCACCGAACTCTC
>CAYWMU010000023.1:0-22901 GCA_964459395.1 uncultured Bacteriovorax sp. | reverse complement strand
CCATAACTATAACAACATATATCTATAAAACAATCTTCTCACAATTCGATATGAGCCGGATTGAATCGGAAAGTTAATGTTAAGAATTCTTCTATCATTGAGAAGGTTCTCCATACGATCAAAAAGTTTTACAAACCACATGGGCTCAAAATAATTGATCACCAATTCAAAATCATCTGGAAGAGCAAGAATTCTTTCTAGTAGATCAGCAAAATCAAGTCCGATGTCGTATCCATAACAACCAATATCATCTCCCACTAGCCAAAACTTTTTATGGCCAAGAGAGAGACCTTTTTTAAACTCTGAGAGAATGACGTCAATGGAGCGACTCTTAACCTCACCCTTGGCCGCCTTAATAGCGCAGAATGTACATTTCCCCGTACAGCCTTGAGAAACCACTATTGAGAAATACTCGTTGTTAACAATGGTCGTCTCAAGAATATTGTGAAGAGGTTGAAACTTGTGACGTAGGAGTTCTTCTACTCTGAAATAATAAGGTCTAAGATTCAAGGCCAATTGATGAGTATTGGAGAGATCATCGAAGTCTTGTTCATCAAAAAAGTTAGCATTAGTCTCGATACTCTCGTCTTTTTTAAGATCAAGAATTGAACTAAGACCATTGAGATCCCCTGGAGAGAAGGTTGGTCCTTGGTAAACAGTTGAAAGTTTCTCTGCATTTATTTTAGGGAGACATCCACCTACAATAATCTCTTTATTGGGAAATCGTTCTTTTAGGTTTTGAATAACAGATTGAGTATAGTTTTCCCGTTCAGTGGTATAGCCACAGGTATTGACGATGATCACTTCTGCTTCTTCGGCATTTTTACAATTCACTAATCCTGAAGAATGAAGGTGCTCTCTGTAAGTAGCATTCTCTAATAGGTTGGTGGCGCATCCTTCAGTAGTGGTCACGATGTGAAACTTACGGGCCTCTCTCATATCCTGCTTCCATTTGAATATAATTAAGAATCATAATATCATGTAAACTACTCAGAGAGCAGGATTTTTTATGAGAGTGAGTTTTATCAATCCTCCCATCTTTCCTTACCGAAAGATTATGCGCAATTTTGATTGTGCTACAGAATCTAAAGGTAACTATCTCTATCAACCGTATGATTTTCTTTTGCTTAGCGCAAGGTTGCCTGCTTCCTGGCCTCTTCATTTCTGTGATGCCATTGCTTTTAAAATTGATGAAAAAGAATGCTTGCAACAAATCTCAAACTTTAATCCCGATATTATCGTTTGCGCTGTTGCCGCAACTAATTGGCAGCAGGATTTAAACTTCGTTAAGACACTAAGAGCGAAGTTTCCAAAGAGCGCCCTCTTTGTTTTTGGAGATATTTTAATCGAGAAGGGGCCGGCTGAGATTATTCAGAAACTTGTTAATGGCATTCTCACCTCTCCAGCCATCATTGATTTTAGTCAGCTAAACTCAAGTGTTCCACTGGAAGGTCTTCGAAGTGATGAGTTCTATGAAAGAGTGAACCTCAAGGCTCCTCAAAAAATTGAACTTAAAAATATTCGTCACGATGCTTTTATCCATAAGGCCTACCGCTGGCCATTTGCCCGCTACTATCAATACACCACTATTTTTACGGCCTGGGGATGTCCCTACTCTTGCTCTTATTGCATTATGAGTAAATTTCCCAATTATTGGAGAGACTCTCAAGAAATCATTGAAGAGATGGAACAAGTTAAAAAGTTGGGCATCAAAGAAATTTATATAGGAGATCGCTCATTTGGTCTTCCCTACAACAATGTTGTTGAGCTCTTAGATAAAATGATTGAAAAAAAGTTTAACTTTTCTTGGTCCACCTACTTTCATCCTAATCAATATCGTCCTGAAGTTCTCGATAAGATGAAACAAAGCGGCTGTCATACCATCATTATTGGGATTGAGTCGCAAGACCAGACAAGCCTCAAGGATTATTCTCGTCACGTGAGACAAGATCAGATGTCTTCACTTCTTGAACATGCCAAAAGAATCGGAATGGAAGTTTGTGGAGATTTTATTATCGGACTTCCTCATGATGATAGAAAGTCAGTAGAGGAAACCATTCGTTACTCACAAAGGATCGGTATCGACTTTGCTTCTTTTAATGTGGCCACTCCTCTAGCAGGAAGTGACATTCGAAAGCTTGCGATCAGCATGGGAAAGATGAAAGAAGATGACCAGTTTGACTCTCTGGGAAAAAATGCAGTGGTATCAGTTTCAAATCTCAGTGAGGAAGAAATAATTGAATTAAGAAACTCCGCGGTTCAGGGATTCTACGCCAGACCAAGTTATATTTTAAAAAGAGTTTTTAAAATTCGGGGTTATCAACACTTTATGATTCAATTTCAAGAGGCCCTACAAATTTTACTTAAGGCCAATATCCTCGGTCTCCAAAGTTTGCTTTTGCTTAGAGAGAAAATTAAAAATAAGTGATTCAAAATTTGTTAAAGGTGTTCTTTTAATAAATACTCTAAAAAAACCTGCAATAACTCGATGAGGTCTTAGTAAACCTTGAAGAGCGTAAAAATAAAGAGTGAAACTCACTACAAAAAATCTTAAAGCGCTATCCCCAAAATGCTCAGACCAAGACTTCATATTAGGGATGTCATTATTGAGGCGAATATTGTTATCAAGAGAATTGTAGTCGTAGTCAATTTTGAGCTGATCAAATAGTTCCGTCTTAGGATAAGGAACAAAGGAAAGGCAAACAATGTCGTTTACACCTAGCCAGGCAAGTTTATTAACCAAAAGAAAAGTCGTCCAAACTTCTTTAAGTGTCTGACCAGGAAATCCAAAAATAAGGGCCACTTTTACAGCAATACCAAGCTTAACCGTTTCACGAACAATTTTATTGAAATGATTAATATTTAGCTTTTTCTTAATTCGATCAAGAGTTTGATCATCACCGCTTTCTGCTGAATAAAGAACTCTACTTAAACCTGAATCTTTCATCTTCTTTAATAAATCAGAATCAAGACTCTCCGTTCTCGTACCAATAGGGATGGCCCAAGTAAGGTCTAAGTTTTCTTTGATCAACTGATCACAAAACTCATGCATCCATTTTTTATTAATTACTAAAGTAAGGTCGACGAAGTCGATATGGTTGGCACCAAGATAGATCATATTAAACTTCATCTCATCAATGACATCTTCTGGGGGTCTAGCAAACCATTTTGACTCCCACATATTGGGAACAGTACAAAAAGTACAAGTGTGAGGACAGCCTCTGGTGGCAACCATAGTGATTGAACGACGTGAAAGTGAATTCACCCCGCAGTTATTATCCAAATATTTTTTTATCGGAACACCTTCCCAACTCGGACGAGGAAGATTGGCAAGATCTGTTCTTCTTCTCCTTCTAGGAGTAACTACTAGCTGTCCATTCTTCATGAAAGCAAGGCCTGCGATATGATCGAGAGGACTACCTTTTTCAAGGGCCTCAACGAGCTCTACTACAGTCTCTTCTCCCTCACCTATGACAACCGCTGTGATCTGAGGAAACTGGGCCAGAACTTTATCATAACAAGCACTCGCATGTTCTCCTCCCAAAAAAACTTTAGCATCGGGGAAGCGCTCATAGAGTTTTTTAAGAATAAATGAGTCATAGATCCAACGATTACTGTGCATTGCCTGAAGCCCGAAGATATCTATGTCGTCTTCAATTTTTTCAATAATCTCATTTGCAGGAATTCCACCTATAGCAAGGTCAGTACCAAGCAAGTGAATCTTTCGTCCGATTCCTTCACCAGTAGCATCAATGATTCTTGAGTTATATCCAAGCTTACGAAGAGTTCCATTAATATAGGCCGTTCCGATATCGGGAACAGCGGAAATGCTTGAGAGATGTTTTAGCGGATGGATGAAAGGGGTACGAATGATAATTGCTTTTTTCATGACACCCTCTCATGCTTTTTAAGACAGCAACCACCGCATCCTGGAAGTTTCTGTGAAGAGGTTTTACTCATGAAATTCTGAAATGACTTCATCCGCTTTTCTTTAAATATTTTTCCGATGTTAAAATGAATGTCTCTCACATTACCAACATTGAGTCCTAAGTCACAGGGAGAAAGAGTCCCATTATGGTAAAGAGTTACGACACTATTATACTTATAACAGTTTTGCGGCATTAAAGATTGAGGTCTAGTAAAGTATGACTCTAAATCTTTGAGATCGACATCAGGTCTGATTTGAACTTTTTGACCGTAGATATTTCTTACTCTTTTAATACTCTCTACAAAGAGAGGAACATCTTGTGGTGAGAACTCAATGAGATTACCTTGAAAAAACTTATTACCCATAATGCTATCCTCATCAGCAAAACCATCACGGGCAGCGTTCTGAAAAAGTAGATTTAGAGTGACTCCATCAAATCCTTCTCTAAAAAGATAGTTACAGAAGTCATCCACGTTTTTTACGGAGTCAACCGTTAGAGTAACTTTAGCAACGACTTTAGGATAACGACTCTTCATTTGAGCTTTCAGCTCACTTATGCGTTTAACCGCTGACATGGTCTTCTGGAAGCTTCCCTTACCTCTAATATTATCATTGATTTCTTCAGGGCCATCTAAAGAAAACATAAGATGCATAAGTTTCTTTTCCACCATCATCGAAAAGATATCATCTTTATGGATAGTCCCATTTGTGATGAGAGACACTTTCATTTTACGATCAAGCATTCTTCCAAGAATTTTATCAATATGAGGAGCAAGTAAGGGTTCACCTCCCGTAATATCGATAAGAGTGTTTCTCGGAGTATTGTTAAGAATTTTCTCCCACTCACTAAAATCAAGAAGAGATTCAGTTTTTTTATTTAAACTTTGTCCAACATAACAGTAATGACAACTGAGATTACAACGATTGGTAATCCTGACTCTAAGAACTAATGGAGGTAAAGGAAGATACTGGGAAAGATATCCCCACCAATTTGCGGAAGCATCGAATAGCCAGTTCATCAGTTTCAGCATTTATTCACTCTACTCATTATGATTGAGTGTATCGTCCTCTATCTCAATTTGGCGAGGGAACACTGGTAAGAAGGGATAAAAAAATCTTCCTAAAATTGATTTTGGATACTTTACCTCATCAGATAATCCTAATTTCTCCGGATAATTTTCTTCGACATAGTATGTCCCAAACAACTTATCCCAGATCACTGTGTACTGACCAAAATTTTGTCCATAGGGGTGATGACATTTAACATCATGATGCCACCAATGTGCATGGGTATTATTTAATACTTTCTCCAATGGGCCTAGTCTCAATCTAATATTGGAATGAGTAAAAAACTGAACTTGAGTGTCCCATAGAGCAAGAAGGGTCAGGCCCTCCTCACTTACATCTAAGAAGATCAGTACAAATGATGGAATTAAACTCGAAAGTAAGCCATCAACCCAATAGGACCTCGTCCCTGAGAACCAATCAAGTTTACGGGGACTGTGATGAAGAATATGCATTCTCCACAACAATGGGATGCGGTGATTTAAGTAATGAAGCCAATAGGCCATAAAATCAATAACGACAAATAATATAGCCGCTAATAGAAAACCATTCTCAATCTTGAATGGAAATAACTCAATAAATGACCATGTCTCCGGGGTTATGTGGTGAAGAACATATCTTCCCCACAAAGGTAAAAGATTTAATGAAAGGTAAGATACAAAGTAATATAACCAGCGATCGATATAAACGTTATTGAAGATATACCAGAATATATCCTGACCAAATTCTTCTCTCAAAAATTTTTGATTTTTAACTATAGGAAATAGGAGCTCTAGCGCAATATAAAGGATGCTAAATAGGATAAACATCCAGTGATGGCCAAAAATATCATACAAGAATTCCATTCATTGCAATTATACTATGATCATGGATATGGATCTACTCAAATTTAGGACTCTCAAAAGCAAATTGGATCGAGAGGGTTCTCTCTCTCTGAGGGTTGCCTCTGAATCGATGGTACCAGTGCTAAAAACAGGCCAAATCATCACCGTGAAAAGAGCTGACCTTGATAACCTTAAAAAGTTTGATATTCTTGTTTTTCTTCAGAATGAGAAAATAATGTGCCACTTTCTCTGGTCAGTTCAAACTAATGAGGGGCAAGTGGAATTCATCACTAAATCTATTGAAAATCCCACAGAGATTGATATCCCCATAAAAGAAGGTTTACTGCTAGGTAAAGTAGATGCCACAATTCCATTACACATTAAAATAAAAATATGGTTGAAAAACTTGTAATGACGAAGAACGGATTTAATTGGCAACAAATCAAAATTCTTACTCTTGCTAATATGAAGGCAAGATATAGAAAGACCATCATCGGTTTTTTCTGGGTTGTGCTCAATCCTATTATTATGTATTCAGTGCAGGCCTTTGTTTTTCAAAGGTTCTTAAAGATTGATCTTCATAACTATTATCTCTTTCTCTTAGGGGGACTTCTTCCTTGGATTTTTATCACTTCCTCCTGGGATTCATCAACCCCTTCTATTGTTAGTTCTTCCAACATTCTTAAGAGCTTTCAAATATCACCTCTCATTATTCTCTCTTCTGCCATTCTAGATAATTTTATAAATTTTCTAACGGCTTTTACGATTATTGTCATTCCCACACTCATTATTTCGCAAAACTATAGTTTGAATCTTTTATTCCTCCCTATTGCGCTGATACTTCTTATGAGTTTTACTCTCATATCAACAGCTATCCTTGCAACTCTCCATGTTTTTTACCGAGATATAAAATACGTCACCAACTTCACCATGAGTTTACTCTTTTTTCTTACTCCTATTTTTTATCCAGTGACCTTTATTCCTCCTCGCTACCAATGGATTGTTGATTTAAATCCCCTTTACATGGTGATTGCTCCATTTCGAGCAAGCCTCTACGGAGGAACATCTTATGAAATTTCTATTATGCTTCTTAAGTCTTTATCTCTAACAGTAGTACTTGCAGTGCTATTTAATAAAATATGGAATGATAAGAAAAATGAGCTCTTCCTCAAACTCTAAGAAGGTTATTTCGATAAAAGATTTAAACCTCTTTTATCAAATAGATCACTATACTAATAAATCCGTTAAAGACTTTCTTATCAAAGTAGTCGAGTCCCCTCTTAAAACCTTAAGAGGAAACAATCAGTACTATCATGTTCTCCATAATATTAACCTTGATATTTACGAAGGTGATCGTGTTGGACTCGTTGGAGTTAACGGTGCAGGCAAAACAAGTTTATGTCGCTGCATCGCTGGGATGATCACTCCTAATATGGGCTCAATTGAGATTAATGGGAAAGTTAGGGCCATCTTCGATACAAGTGTTGGAATTGTCCCTGAGCTTACAGGAAGAGAAAATGCTGAAGTCATTAGTGCTCTTATTTACCCAGAGATTAGTCAAGATAAACGAGAACATATTATTAATGAGTCTCTGGAGTTTAGTGACTTGGGTGAATTTGAAAATGTCCCTTATCTCAAATACAGCAAAGGGATGCAAACACGGCTAAGTTTATCACTTGTTTCGGCCAAGGGATGTGACCTTTTAATTCTAGATGAAGTCTATGATGGTGCTGATATTTTCTTCCAGGAAAAGATTTCAAAACGAGTACTTAAGATGATTGAGAATTCAGGAGCAGTCCTTTTTGTTTCACACTCAATGGGCCAGATAGAAAAGACTTGTAATCGGATGGTCATTTTAGATAAAGCAAAAATTGTCTTTGATGGTTCACCTAGTGAAGGGATTCAATATTTTCAGAACTTAAATAAAAACCTTCCTCACTCAACGTGAGGAAGGTAGATTTATATTATTTTTTAGTAATCACTCTTTCTTGTTCAGGCTCAACGATATGATGCTTTCCAGGCTTAATATTCTTTAAAGTCTGTACCTTACCACTTGGCCAACGGATAGTTAGTTCATCAAGCTTTTCATTTTTACCTAAGCTAAACCACAGAAGTTGCTCTGACTGGATCGTCCCGTTATTAGCAAGTAATTGTCTAACCTGAACAGGCATTCCTTTTACTTTACCTACTAACTGAGCTCCAATGGCATCTCTATTTGAAATTTTTCCTTCGAGACTGATTTGTACTGATTTAGTATCAGTTTTTTTACCTAGAAAAATTTGCAGCGGTGGAAACTTCACATCACTAACACCTGGATCAGCATTTCTAAGAACTAAGTCGATAACTCCATCACCATTGATATCGGCAGTACCAACAACATAGCCATCAGCAAGGCTATCAACACCTTCAAGGTATCCGACTTCGATGAATTTGCCGTTTCCAAGATTTCTGAAAAGTTTATTTTGCTGGTAACCGGCCATTGAAGGAGTCTCACCCTTAGCATCACGGTAATTAGCAAGAATATCCATCATGAAAGATCTCGTGTTAACCGGACCTTCATAAATACCTTCTTCTACGTAGTGCTTTAAGGCTCTATTGAAAAGACCTGAAAGATCCATCGTAGAACTTGTTCCTGTCCATAAACCGTTAGCAACATAAAAGTCTTGAAGACCGTCATTATCATAATCAAGGAATTCAACACCACCAAGTCCGTCACCAACATCAATGATCCCTGCAGACTTAGTAACATCGATCATTTTAATACTCTTGCCACTGGCCGCTTTAAAGAGTCTCATGCCATCACGAGGAGCAAGGTCTACGTCGTTATGTACATCCACATCCCAGTTGGCCTGACATGAATAGGCCAAGCGGTTTCGATGATTGAAAGCTACGTTTGTTAGGGCCATATCAAGCTTTCCATCATTATTGATATCAGCAACAGCTAGCCCCATTCCAATTCCGTAGTTTTGGAAATCGATAGAACTATTATCAATAACAAAATTCGCTTTCCCTAAATTCTTATAAGCAACACTTAGGTTACCTCTATCATCCACCACCACAATATCCATATGACCATCTTGGTTATAGTCAACAGCGATAGCTGAGTGTGGGTAAATCATATTTTCTTCAGAGAACACTTCGTAATTATTTTTGGCACTCATGGCCTTTTCAATGAAACTAAAGCCTCCCTTATTCAGATAAACACCTTGAGCTTTTTTACCAATCTTTGCCGGTGCATCGTTGGAGAAAGTTGTAAAGTCTTTCACCCCTGGATAACCAATGTAGATATCGAGAAGACCATCATTATCAAAGTCAGCAATTGTTGCAGGCATAGCATGCTCCGCAGGCAGAGAGTCTACTAGCTCAGAAGCTTTTTCAAACTTTCCATTACCTAGATTTTTGTAGATTACAACAGAGTTTACCTGAGCCGTTTTTGACTTATCAATTCTAGAAGCATCTTCATGCGTCTGCTTTTTAATGTGTTTCGTAAACTCAGCACCATCCATTTCTACGAAACGAACAATGAGTAAGTCTTTGTGACCATCATTATTTAAATCAGCAAAGATCGCACTCTTTACAAGTGTGTACTCTTCAATCCCACTATCTTTGACAGGAATGAATTTTCCGTTCTTAGTTCCTTTATAAAGCTGTAACTTCCCATATGATCCAAGAAGAAAATCTTGATGACCGTCTTTATTAAAATCACTCAAGGCGAGAGTATATCCACCTCTACGGATAGCTTCTAACCTCTCATATGATTTTAGAGAATCAAGACCTGCAGTTTTAAGATCAAGCTCTTCAAAGTGAGTTCCTGCTTTAGTAAGTCTTAAACTATCTTTAAATTTTAATGACTGAACAAACCAACGATCATCTACTTTCACAAGAGAAGCCGTAAGAGTTCCGCGATCTTCTCTTAGCATTCCTTTACTATCAATTCCTTTAAGAGAGAAATTTAAATCAGAGTCAAATCTTGTAGGATAAAGATCTGGGTTTCTATCTCTTAAGGCGATCTTGTAATCTACAGGCTCAAAGCGAACAGATTGGATGGCCTTAAATCCACCAAAATATTTTTCTAAATCAGCCTTAAAATCTTTAGATGCTAAATTGTTTTTTTGTCCTTTCAAAGTCTGCAGAGTTATACCATGCCCTACATTTTGAGACTTTCTGATATTTTGCTCAGCAAAGGAGCTACCTTCAAAACCTTTTCCTAAAAGAGTTATTAAATTATCAAGAGATTGAGGATTCCAATTCTGTTGGAGTTTTTTGTAGATATCTTCTGCTCGTTCAAAATGAACATCATCTGCATAGCAAAGTTCAACTAACCTTTCCTTCGTTAACTCTCCTCCACTTTTTTTAACCAGATCTGTGTTGGCGGCTTTTTGCAAGAGATAGAATTTCTCATTAGCACTCAAAAGCTGTGAAGAGTCTGCTTTCTTGTCAGAACTACAAGCAGTGGCCAAAACCATAAAAAAGATTAAACGCTTCATGATGTTCCCCATTATCTTTAATAACTATTTGTTTAACTCCTCTATGATAACTGATAAATGGGATTGCTCAAAAAAATACCTAAGTATTTAAATGGACGATAATAGTCGTCTAAAGGTTCATTTAAGTTAATTCTGCTACATTTAAACTTTGCTCTGAATAAACCTTTCTAATAACATGAATTTATGGACAAGAGGCGCGTATGTTTGATCCTGAAATAAAAATGGTGGAAATTGAGATCAATCACCACTGTAATCGAGCTTGCAGCTACTGCCCCAATTCTGTGGCATCTCGCAAGGAACAAGGAGAAATGCGTCCGGAGCTTTTTGAGAAAATCATGCAGGACTTGGCCCGTAATAAGTACCAAGGTAGTATTTCTTATGAGTTTTATAATGAGCCGATGCTAGCAAAAAAATTTGACTGGTTTGTTGAAACAACTCGTAAATATTTACCAAACAATCGCATCGATCTCTATACCAATGGAACTCTCTTAACTTTGGATCGGTTTAAAAAAATTCATAAACTTGGTGTTTCTCGATTTATCGTGACTAAACATCAAGGCATTGATCATTACATCTTCGACCAAACTTATGAAGCTCTCACCGATGAAGAAAAGTCATTTGTTATTTATCAAAGTTATAAAGATTTAAAACTTACTAATCGCGGTGGAGTTGTAAAGGCCGGTCCTGAACATCCTCTACAACTGACTCCTTGTTTTATTCCTGAGTTTCTTATGGTCATTACTGTGCTTGGTAATGTTCTCCCATGCTTTGAAGACTTTCATGAGGAGAACATTATGGGAAATGTTGAAAGTAATGATTTAAAAGAAATTTGGGAGAATGATAAATTCAAAGCGTTTCGTCTCAACCTTAGGAAGGGACTAAGGCATCTTGAGTCTCCTTGTAAAAACTGCAACCGCCTACAAGTGGCCTACGAATAATTTAAATTTTTACTATTACTCTTCCGGATACCTTTCTATCTTTAGCTGTCGCAAAAGCTTCTTCAATCGCATCTAAAGAAAAACTATGAGTGATAAGAATCTTACCCAGATCCTCGATATTGTTTTTCCAAAAATTTATGGCGTTGATCAGTGATTCATTAGTGCAACCTTGGATCCAACGAAGGTTAGCTTGTTTAGAAAAGAAGCGAAAAGATTTAAAAGGAATATCATTGATGTACTTGGCCAGAATGATGGCCTGAAATTCAGGAGAACCAAAGTGTTCAAGGTATTTCCATCCACCTGCACTCCCCAGGTGATCTCCTGTTGCATCTACCATTAAACTATAGGCATCTCGACTTTCTTTAACCATTAAAGCTTCTGCAAGATGACGACAATGAAGACCAAGTTCATTGGCCCTTTGAATCCGCGTTGGAATCATTTCAATCATTTCAAATTTAATTCCTTCTCGCTGAAGGACTAATGCCATAGAAAGCCCAAGAAGACCGGCCCCCATGATCAAAACGCTTCCAGAACATTCTTTAAAATTCTGAGCTTCTTTTAACCAAACATTTTCTGCCACTGCAAGGATTTCAAAAAGTGTAGTTGCTTGAGTTGCAACTCCTGGAAGCTTTATAAGAGATCCAAAAGGAAGGTAAGCGTATTCTTTAAACATTCCATGGTTAGCAGTTAGCCACATAAGATTTTCGCACTCACCTCTGTCGTTTTCGCAACTCGCGCAATAACCACATTTAATTTTATTTCCAGAGGTCACAAAATCACCAATAGAAATCCCCTCTACCTTACTTCCTACTTCTACCACTTCTCCAACCCATTCATGTCCTAGAACAATTTCATCGAGGAGATCAATTTCAAGAGTATTAATATCCGAACCACAGATCCCTACCCATTTATTTTTAACTTTCACATGGTAAGGAGATGGCAGAGGTCCTAGCTTTTCATTTCTAATTTCAAACTTATTATTAGCTCTCACGAAATAAGCTGTTTTATTTATCATGTTTAACCTTTGCTCGAGCTTCACTTAGTTTCGCTACAAAGACTTTATATTGAAGATAAAGATTCAAATCTCTTTTACTAGCTATTTTCTTCAATAAAACTCTTAGCTCCAAGATTTCGTCTCGTCTAATTGGAAACTTTGCTTCGAGATCATCAAGAACTCCCTCTATCCTTTGGAGTCCTTCATTAAAATCTTTCTCAGGAAGAACTCCTGGGTGCAGAAAGCTAGGAGTATCAATCTCCACGAAAATAGGCAGTAAGTTAGGGTGTCCAAGGGTGTTGTGATAAAACTTTATCAATTTTCCAATGGATAACCAATTAGTTGCCATCAACACACAATGAAGATGAATATCTAAATGGGGAAACCTATGAGCATTGAGTAACTCAATATTATTCACTAGAGTTTTCCACGAGGCAGGATAACGGATGAACTCATAATTTTCTTCTACTGAGTCGATACTTAAAAGAAGTTCAACTTTCTTAAACTTTTTGAGAGTATTTATAATCTCCAAACTCATATGGGACAAATTCGTAAATACTCTCAGAGTGAGGTTACGGGCAAAGGGGCCGCCAGATAAATTCTTTATAAAATCTAAAATCTTTTTAGAAACAAAAGGCTCTCCTCCAGTAAGTGTAATCACTTCTAATGTAGGGAGCATTCGACTTAAAGTGGTTGAATCTAGATCAACTTGCCAAGTTGAGGAGTGAGAAAGATCCATTCCTCGATGATAAAGCTTATTGAGTTTATAAGAGTAAAGAGGTGAGCACATCATACACTCTAGATTACAATCATTATTAAAGGTCACATCTAGATACTTGATTCTCACTTCATCTACGTTACCGAAGCGATTGATATAATCTTGCCTAGGAGATGAACAACCAGACTCTTCAAGTTTGAAGCAGCCTTGGCACTGAGGAGGAACCTCACCTTGAAGCATTGACTCTCTAATAGCTGACAGATGCGATAACTCTAATAGATTAATATCTTCTTGAGTGGTGATTCCCACTTCCTGATGACAACAAAGCCGTGGAGTTGATTGGGCACCTAAGCTCAAGCTCACCCAAGGTATCGGGCAAATAAACTTACCCATAAAGTTTTCCTAGTATATCAAGCTGACGAAGGTAGCTCATTTTGACTTCAGGATCTGTGCGTACACTATCAACGACTAAAAACTTCTTTATAAAGAAAAAAATATCCTTTGATTTTAAGTCTTCATTTTCTTCCATCACTCTTAAAATCCACTTCTTTTTCACTCGATCATCTAAGTGCTTAAGAGAATACGTATCTGGATACTGAAGTAAAATCGGATAGAATCGTAGATTATGTTCTTGAGTCCACCTGTATATAGGAATGAGTTCTTCAAAGTTATCAAGTTGAATGACGGTGTTAATTTGAATATTTGAAATTAACCTTTTTATCGCGAAGACATTTTCATAAACTTTCTCAAAAGTAGAACGAACACGAATTTTCTCAAAAACAGATTTTTTTAAAGAATCGATACTGATACTCAAAGATTCAAAGTTAGCCTTTAGTAGTGAACTTACAATCTCTCCCTTCAAATCAAAGTGCGCATTAGTGGTTGCAAACCATCGGCACTGAGGATTTAGGTCGTGAACAAGATTTACAAGCCTAGGAAAATAAGGAGAGATAAGGGGCTCCCCTCCTACTAGTTCTATTTCTTGAATACTACTTAAGACCTCTTTGTTCTTGAGCCAGAAAAACTCGCTCTTAAGGCCACCAGTTCTATCGTAGATATTCGTACACATAATGCATTTAAGATTACAGGCAGAATCCAGCATAATATCTAAACGCTTTAGATTCCCATCCTCATTGAAGTAACGTTGATTGCTAATTTTATGGCACAGAAAGTCCTGTTGATGCTTTTGGCAGTAATGACCTGGATTACCGGTATTATGCCTTTCTAAGAAATCAAGTCTTGCTCGTGAGTTCCATATCTCTTGTAAACTCTCCTTACCGATATGGCCCAATACATGTTCCGGCTTATTTTGAAGGAAACTGCAGGTATAAACTTCCCCTGAAGAGTGAATATAGAGTTGATTGTTACTGAGAGAACAGTGGCCCATAGAACTTCCAAGGCTAAAAGCTTTAGATTTATTCTACCACAAGTTGAAAAAAACAAAGGCCCCGTTTCCGGGGCCTTATGTTATTGATTAGTTGTTTTTTGGAAATGGCTTAGGTTGTGTTGGAAGACCAAATTCCTGAATAAGCTTTCTAACGGCTTTAATCTGACGTTTAGGATCGTTGTCTAGAACCTCAACCGCAGGGAATAGTCCACCTTCTCCATCATCCCAGAACGCTGCCATCGAAGTATATGGTAGGAAGCTGTGCGGGTTAGCAATCCACGCATCCATCCAGCTTGATCTTAAACGTCCTTTAGCAAAACGTAGATCTGGTGCTAGCGGATCTTCTTTTGTAAAGCCTAGTGCGTGACATGAAGTACAAGCAAGTTCTTCCCAGATTTGCTTAGCTGCTTCTTTCTCACCAGGTTCCCATACAATCTTAACATCTTCTTCGAAAGTTAGCTGCTTACTACCGGCCTGGAAGCCCATAACAAGTTTGTTAATCTCTTCATGACTAAAGTTGAACGTCGGCATTCTCACGTCAAGATACGTACGAATTGGGTGAACGTTCTTTAAGAAGTCATAGAACCAAGCTGTTTGTACACGGTGTCCTTGATCAGTTAGATATGGAGGACCGTAATCTCTGTTATCTTCATAAGCATCAGAAAGAGATCCACCGATACCATCAATCTTGTGACATCCGTAACAGTTGAATTTATTAGCAACCTTCATCCCTTCTTGATACATCTTCTCATTTGCATCAAGACGCTTCTGACCAGCAAGAGGGATCTTACTATCAACAAGACCTAGAATCACAAGAACCATTGACTCAACTTCTTTATCACTTAGGTAGAAGTTAGGCATTTTATAAAGGTCACGGAAGATCTTAGGTACACCTACATCCCAAATGCGAGGAGTTTTTAAGTGTTGGCTAATCCAATCGTGTCTTGTGTGAGGAACCTGTTTTTGCTGACCGAAACCAAACTGCTCGATTGGCTTAGATCCTTCTTTAGTAAGTTCCGGACCGATTGGAGGTAGATCACCTTCAAATCCTGGAATATCGTGACAAGAGTAACATCCGTACTTATTGATCGAACGACGACCTAGTTCAAGAGTTCTCTCATCATCAGTCATTTTTTCTAGTTTAGCTCTAGCAGCATCAATTGTTTCAAATGCTGATAGGTAATCATTAACAAGGATCTCATCTCTGATTTCTTTGTTAAGAGCTGGGAACGTAAGCTCCCCAAAATCCTTATTCTTAGATGCAAGTAAGAATGCTGCGATATCATTTGCTTCTTTATCCGTTAGACGGAAAGAAGGCATGATCGTCGTAGGATCGTAGTGATCTGGTCTCTTTAGCCAAGATACAAGCCAATCAGGATTTACTTTTGTGCCAAGATTAATAAGATGCGGTCCCGCTTTCTCATTAACTTTTGCAAATCTTTCATCAACACCTTCAACCTGGTGACATCCGATACAACCAATGTTCTCGATGAGTTTCTTACCATTGGCCACATTTCCGCCGGTGTACTTCTCGATTGGTTTATAAGTCTTCGAAGTTCTAGCGATGTATTCGGCCATAGAGTTAACTTCGGCCATGTTTTTCGCTTTAGACTCTTCGTCAGAGTTATTATGTTGCTCAAAATAATGAGGCATTCTCGACTTAGGATTGAATGCATGTGGAGCCCAGATCCAGTTCTTAATCCACTCTAATGAATTAACTTTAGAAGTTACTTTCGTTAGTGCCGGTCCTGGTTTTGAAAGATGTTCCCATCCTTCAATTTTGTGACAAGCATAACATCCGTAATCTTCGATAAGCTGGCGACCTTCGTTAAGCTTTTCGGCCATCGGAAGTCTTTCTTCTTCTTTGTGACACTTAATACACTGACCTTCAGTATATTGAACCGGAACCATAGGAGAAGGAATACGGTGAGGCTCATGCCAGCCATATTTCTCTTCCCAAAGCTTTGCTTGTTCTTGGTTTTGCGGAGTGTGAGCTGGAGCATTGAAATCATTCACACGCTCACCCATACCACCGTGACAAGAAGTACAACCAAACTCTTTAACAGGGTGAGCAGAATCTACGCCCACTGCAAGAGTGTCTACTTTAGGGTGAGTTTTATATGGATTTGGTTGATCTTCGTAACCAACTTTATCAATAAATACGTGACAAGTTGTACAACGATCAATTCTTGGAGTCTGTTGGAAATATTTATCATCAGTAACATTAGTAATTACGTGCTGATGAATTTTAATAGTTGGATCAAGATAGTTAATGAATGGAGCGTTTCTTAGTGCCCAAATAGGATCTTTCTCAGTCGTCTTAAGAGCACCTAAAAGAAGATCTCTGTCAGCAAAAAGAGCTTTTAGTTTTCTATCAGCTTCTGTTCTAGAAGCAGTTAGATCTCTAATTTTTGCATTTAAAGCTGTCTCTTCAGCTTGAAGACCTTTTAATTTGTCCTTACCTTCAAGTTCTTTCTTTTTATAGTCATCGAAAGTAACTTTAATTTTCTTCGCTTTTTCAGGCTCATTCTTCATAAGAGCATGTTCATACTGGAACTGGTGAGCAGCAGCTTGTGAGCCGTTCACACCATTGAACATGTTCTGAACATAGATCTTTCTTTGAACTTCACTAAGCTCTTCATTGATTTTATCAATTTCACTTTGGCGGCTTTGTACTTCTGCTTCTGCTTCTGCAATTTGAGCCTTAATAGCCTCAAGTTCTTCGCTATCAATCCCACCCTCGATCTCTTTGATCTGCTCCTGGATTTTTTGTTTTTCGATATCTAAAGCTTTAATCTGCACTACCTTCCATGGGCGAATGAAATCATCCAGCACCATCCAGATAACAACTAAGAGAAAGCATACGGATACAACAGCAAAGATCTTATTAAGAACTTTGGTGTCATAGGCCATTCCTGGTTCACGTTTCATTTATAACTGCCTTATCTAAAACTATTAAAGGTTTAACTCAAACTCTGGCATTGCCACAATATACTTAAGGTTGAAGAACCAACGAAGATACATCTTAATTGGTAAGCTCATCATTCCTAAAACGAGCATAATCATTATGTAATAACGGATTGCGCCCATACGGTTAATATACTTATATCCCCACTTCTTAGTAATCAGAGGGATAATTCCGAACATGTAGAATCCAGTCACGATAATCCCGAAGATTTCTCTTACGAAGATATTCTTTGGTAGACCCATGTTCATCATCTTGATCCAAATAATCTCAGATAAGTTAATGTTGTTCTCTGCCACTACTTTATGAGCATCCCAGTATTCGAATGGTCCGTAGAA
Organism: uncultured Bacteriovorax sp.; assembly: GCA_964459395.1. Classification (GTDB taxonomy): domain Bacteria; phylum Bdellovibrionota; class Bacteriovoracia; order Bacteriovoracales; family Bacteriovoracaceae; genus Peredibacter. Next base: position 5,257 of record CAYWMU010000023.1, on the reverse strand, counting down.
TGTCCAGTTAGGACCACGAAGGAACGTACCAATCTGAATAAGGAAAATCCAAAGAACAAGCCATCCAAACAAGAAAGAAGAGATAGCAAACTTACGCTCTTTAAATGTGTAGTAACCATTTCCTTTCGGGTTAACGTCAAGGAATGGAATAGCAATAAGACCAACGACGATTAAACCAGGAAGAACCACACCGGCCATCCAAGGGTCAAAGTAAACAAGCATTTCTTGAAGACCAAGGAAGTACCAAGGAGCTTTCGCTGGATTTGGTGCCCATGTTGGGTTAGCAGGCTCTTCTAGAGGAGCCTTAAAGAAAATTGCCCATACGATAAGAAACACAGTAGCTGCGATACCGCACAGTAATTCTGTATAAACAAGGTTAGGCCAAGCCCAAACTTTTTCACGATTCTCTGGAGTACCTTCTATTGGTGGTTCACCTGCAGCAATGCGAAGATCGTTTTGGTGACCACGATAAAGTGAGAACCAAGCAGACCACATCACAAGTGCGTTTAGAATAATAATAGGAATGTTATCCGGGAATGAAATTACCGAGAAGAACACAGGGTCTGTTAGCATCCAACCAAAGATGGCAAGAGAAACTATAAGAAGTCCCCAACCAAATTTTTTGGTACCAACGATATCCACTCTCTTCATGGCCAACCAGAAGAGGAAAATAAATCCCGTAAATGAATAGAGGGGATCTGATAAATAGTTAATCGCTTCCTTAATCATATTAATGCCTTTCCTTCCTATAGTGGAGCTGAGATTCCGCCATCTTTACGAACACGCCAGAAGTGGACAGCAATCAGAACTGACACAACTAAAGGAATGAACACGCAGTGAAGAATGTAGAAACGCAGAAGTGCTGCCTCTCCTACAAAACGTCCACCAAGAAGCTGGAAACGCACGTCGTTTTTATCTGAAACAAGAACAAAGTCACCAATCTTTGCAAGAGCAGCACCAGGACCACCTTGACCAAGGAAAGGAGTTGCTTTCGCCATGTTAGATCCTACCGCGATCGCCCAAATAGCAAGCTGATCCCAAGGAAGGAGATATCCTGTGAACGAAAGAAGCATTGTTAATACAAGAAGGATTACACCAACACCCCAGTTGAATTCTCTAGGTGGTTTGTATGAACCAGTCATGAATACACGGAACATGTGAATCCATACGGTAATAACCATTAAGTGGGCGCCCCAACGGTGAAGCTCACGCATAATACCTAGAGGTACGTGTTCACGTAGACCAATGATATCCGTATAAGCGTATTCAGCTGTTGGACGGTAATAGAACATAAGAAGTACACCAGTGATAGTAAGAGCTAGGAATACGAAGAACGTAAGTCCTCCCATACACCAAGTGTAACCGAGTTGAACCCCAGACTTTTTTAGCTTGATCGGGTGTAAGTGTAAGAACACGTTACCAGCAACAACAGCAGCTCTGTTACGAGCATTGTTTGGCGGTCCATGACGGAAGATGGCCTTCCACACCTGCGTATTAGCAACTTTTTTTGCAAAACCTTCAGACATATCTCTTTCCTCTAATAATTAAACATCGATAAAAGATTCAGTGTTAGACCATTCACCTTTCTCGTAACGGAAGATCTTCGTTTTATCAACAATGATCTTTCCATCTGGAGCACGGTAAATTTTAAATCTTTCAAGTGGACGAGGTGCAGGACCTTCGAAGTTAATCCCGTTTGGATAATAACCTGATCCATGACAAGGGCACTTGAACTTACTCTCAGCAGGTAGCCAAGTAGGAATACAACCCAGGTGAGTACAGATGTTGGACATTGCTACAAGCTTACCTTCGTTCTTATAGATCCAAACACCAAAACCATTTTTCCAACGCTCATCTACGCCTTCAGGATACTCATCTGGATAACCGGCGATGAAATCCATTGCGGGCTCGAACACCACGTTTGGATAGAGGTATCTAAAAACTAAACTGGCAAGACCACTTACGGCCGCACCAAATGTGATCCAACCAACAGCAAGAGAACTAAAGAACTCGCGGCGGTTCAAACTGGTTTTTGCCTCATCACTCATGAGAATCTCCGAAAAAAAATATGTAAGGTCAAAATGACGCTAAAATTTAAGGGCTTTTAATTTTTCACCCATTATGGTTGTAAAACTCTAATTTTTCAATACATTTAGAATCTGTTTTGCTTTTGTACTCACTCTGACATTCGAGTCATTCTGTTCGGTCTTTTTTACGAGGTCTAAAACCTCAGTCCACCCAGATTTTTCTATGGCCTCTAAAGCGTTAACCTTGAGGCTCTCAACCTGCTGACCATTTAACGCACCAGCTGCAACAACGTCGTATCGTAAGTTTAGTATTTCTTCTAAAACAGGAAGCGCTTCATTCTGCTTGGAATAAGTAAGCACTATTGCTGCGGCATACCTTAAAGTCTTCTCACTTGATTGAATTAAGCTTCTTGCATAAGGAATAGCGTCTTCTTGCTGGTGAGTGGCCAATGTGAGTAATGCTGCCTGTTTAAGACCTAGGTCATCGTTTTGATTGAAAAGGGTCTTAACACTTTCCCACTCTATTGCAGAACCACGATCCATATTTCCAAGAGAAACCACGGCATTAAATTTAACCTGTGGATCTTGATCAGTTAGGGCCTTGTTGAGAACTGGCAAAGAGAGTGCATTATTAAGTGAACCTAGTGCCATAACAACAAAATTTCTTGTTCTCGCATCAACTGATTCAAAGTAAACCTTAGAAAGATTTTCTATGACCCATGGCATATCTTCAGCAGGAATTTTTTGAGCGGCTAAAAATTTAGAAAGTTCATAAGCCGCTACCCAACGATTTCCGAATGTTTTTGAATTTAATTCATTCACTAAGTCTCTGTGGTCCTTCCCAGATGAGAGCATTTTTGTCACACCAAAGATAATAAGTGCTCCAACTAAAACAATCGCTATCGGAACAGCGATACCAGATAATGGAGAAGATTCAAGAATCTTTTTTTGTTCGGACATTTTCTTTCCTTAATGTTAAAAGGCTATGAGTACGCCGAAATTAACAAAATCAAACTTAAAATGGAAGTGTAATGGCCTATCTCTTACGTTTTTTATTACTCCTTATGCTTATTGGGATTTTACTAACTATTTCAGTGGCCCTTGGTTGGGTAAACTTTGAGTTTAGTCATATACAATTGGCCATCCCAAGTTTTATTTATGTGATTTTCATCCAAGCTTTTGTCATGTTTTACTTTATTGGAGTGGCAAGATTAGTTGAAAACGTATGGAATGTGCTTAATTCAGAAGAAAACTTACATGAGCTTTTCGAAGAACCTCCTGCTGATCTTGAACCTTATAAGAAAAAAGTTGCCCGTTTTGTTCATGAAACTCAGCTCTCTAAGAGACAAACTATTCCTTGGACGATGCTCATGCTTGCTCTGGGAACGATTGCCTTTTTATTAGGAGGGGCCCACGATACAGGAATGGTTCCTAGGACTGTTCACTCAGGAGTGGCCTATGGATTCCTGGTCGCCATGCTGATTGGATTTTTCCGTCAGTGGTATTACTTAGGTAAGAGCCATAAGCTACTACGTGATATCAAAGGCTTATTCGGCATCTCCGATGATGCCATGTAATTGAATTTAATAAAAACCCACTACAAGTCGATAAAGGAGTCATGTACAGACTCCTTTTTTTTGCCTTTTTTGTTCAGGCCAGCTGGGCCAATCCTAATGAGATGCTTTCAGATAAAGCACTAGAAAAAAAATTTGTCTCTATTATTAAAGAAAACGAAATTGAAGATCTCATCAAAAGAACCAAAGACTTTGATGAATGTCGGGATCAAAATAAGTTTGTTGCCAAAGATACTCCTGCTGAACGTGAAGCGAAGGCGAAAAAAGCACAGGAATGTTTTCAAAATAAAATCTCTTCAAAAAGTCCCAAGGCCATTCAAGAACTCTCAGACAATCTGGGACTTGAGAGTTACCAGTTAGTAAAATCTAAAAACATCAAAGACATTACGAGCTATCTTGGAGCTCGCATGCGGAAGGCCCTGACTGGAATCGATGAGGAAGATCAAAAGAATCAGGCGAAACTCGCTAATTTAAAATTTAAAGACAGACAGCTCGTTAATCAGGAAGAGTTCTTTAAGCTTTACTCTTATCAATTAACTAAGAACGCTCTTCTGGAAATCTCTCGCTACTGTTTTGAGAATTTAACCAATACAACTCACTCTCCTCCAAGAACAAGTTCGTTCTATGATCATTGGACTGAATACTTCAATCCACCTCCAAATACTAAATTAACCGTTTCCGATGAAGGGAAACATACTTGGGGAAATTTCTCAGCTACCGAAGATCCGTCTCAAGTTTACTCCAAAATTTTTTCTGGAATTGGACAGATTAATCCTCAGCAACTCGGAAAGTTTTGGGACTTTTGTACGGCCCAGATGAAAGAGATGTGTGATCAGTACAAACCCGATTCAGGTTCCACTGTTGGTGCCAATTCCTGTCTAACCATAAATCGTCTTCGCAATATCCGAAATGCCATTAGCTCCACGGAAAAAATCCAGGAGTATATGAATGACAATATGGGAGCTAGAAGTGGAACAGCTGTTGGACTAGATCAGGGGCAAAAAGCTAAGTTCTTTAGAGCTGAAAAAGATAATTCATACGATAGTCTTACCAATGTTAGCTCTCACGACCTCTTAACAGGAGATGCCAGTCAATCCTTTAACGAACTTGCAGAAAAGTGCAGACTTACTCCTGAAGCCCCTGATTGTGATAAGTTTATTGCAGAAGGCTCTACTAGTTCTGAAGAGTTAATTCATAAGATTGATCAAGAAATGCGCTTAAAACAAGAAGCGGAAGTTGCACGACTTCTTCAGATAAAAAAAGACAATGAGGCAAGCTTTAAAGAATACCTGGAACAGAATGGATATTTTGATCTCGCTCAAAAAGAAAACATCAGTGAAAACGATATTAAGGATTTCCTTGCTAAAACCTATGATGCACAAAGAGTTGCTGTTACAGAGCAACTCAGAAAGTCTGTAGGTTCCCGCCAAGTAGTCAGCGATGCCGATGAAAATACTAAAAAGAAGGCCATTTCAACTTCTGCTGAGAGTGCGGCTCAAGAACGAGCAAGACTGTCTCAAGTTATTCTGTTCAATAACATTATTACCTCTAACCTTAACCTCTTAGATACTAAGGGACAGGAGTTAGGAAAGAATGTGGGTGCCTGGAAAAAAGAATCGGATGCCTTAGTCAAGGCCAATATTGATCAAAGCCTCT
>CAYWMU010000022.1:0-22917 GCA_964459395.1 uncultured Bacteriovorax sp. | reverse complement strand
GTTTAAGTTTGGTGTGCTCAGTGGTGATCAAGTCATCAAACTGCATATTAGTGACGGTGCCCTGAATCGACTTTAAAAATGCTTGCTGAGAAAGACGTGCTTTCTTTGCAAGGTAGATGAGTTTACGATCAATGGTGGTGCGACTCACTCCAAGAATGAGTGCACTTCTTCGTAGGGAGACACTTGAAGCAAGAAGATTTCTCAAAACAGAATTCTCTCGCCTTTTTCTCTGTCGGTATTCAAGTGTTCCGGTGGCGTGAGAAAAACTTTTTTTACATTGAAGGCAAATGAAGCGAGCGATGTAGCGGGACTCGCAACGGCGATAAAAGTTGCCGTTTTTTCGAACGAATTCTTTTGAACTAAAGGAATTGCATGAGGAATTGGGGCAATGAGGAGTCATGCCTTACGATATATGCAAAAACATGGCTTCTTTTTAAGAGTTAAAGGTTAGAAATGAGATGAGTCTGACTCTTGGCGTTTAATAAATGTCGAAAAGTAACTGCCTCACATTTAAGTGAGGCAGTTATGGTTTTATTTCACAATATAGAAATTTGCTCTCTGATCATAAATTCGCTCAATCATTGTCTGGTTACCTTGAGATTCAAAGAATCCAACAAGGGCCCCCTCTGTGCGAACTTGTTCAATATAAAACGAGTTAATAAATCCTTGAACATTACCTTTGATCCAATTTGGAAGAGGAACAAATCCAAGAGCAAGTCCACCAAGGTTCATAAGACTTCTTTGATTCTTAATCTTAGAAGGACTTTGATAATCAAAGGCCAATGATGGCTTAGAACTAAACTGGTGAAGGTTGTGATGGAGATGGTAAATCTTATCCCCTTCTGCATCTTTTACATGAGCGAAAGCAAAGTTTAACTTTCTCACTGTGTTCTTAGACCAAGTTTGAAGACGAGCATTCCCTGCACGAACCTGGCGGTAGAAATTGTTAATTCCATACTTGTTCCATTCACGAGCAGCGCGGTTTGATTCAAAAATGTTTGTGAGACCAATACGATACTCATAAATCGAAGAAATCGCTAAATCAACTTCGTCCTTAGTCATCCCTAACTCAGATTCATGGATAGTCTCAAAATAATGAAGAAGCATATTATGGTGGAATGCACGCTGCTCATTCATCATCTCGTGAACCTTGTAGATAACAAAAGTGGCAATATTAAGCGCTGGAACCGTAGCAAATCTCTTCTTCGCTTGCTCTAAGGCCCAAGTCACAACTTGATAAGTGGCCTGGCGCTTATAAAAGAAACGAGCATCATTTAAGTTGGCCACAACCGATGGATCAACAAAGTTCCAAGCACTGTTGAGCTTTGATTCAAACTCATTCCAAAAAGTTTTATTTCTTTCAATGACTTCTTGAAAAGTTGAATGAATGTCAGCATCCCCAATACTAAGAAGAGAATCTTTAATGGCCTGGACCTCTTCTGAACCGTTGGTTGTTTTTGTATAAGGGTCAAAACCTAGCTCATAGAGGAAAGTGTCGATCTGCATTTCTTTCTCATGGGCAGTGAAAGAATTAAAACTCTCCTGCTCAAGAAAAAGATCGGACTTCACTTGATGTAAGTAAGGCATGATCGAGAACTTGGTTGTGATTTTTTTAAGCTTGATGGTTTCAAGCTTCCCTGATTGATCTCTTACTAGTTTAAAACGGTCATTAAACCCTTTAAGATCCATGCTTGCTTGAGCAATGGGACTTAAAAGAATGGCCACTAATAGTCCGAGCTTAAGTCCAGACATATATCCTCCTAATTGATTGGAAAAACCTTCCAAAATGGTTTACTAATCTACTAGGAATAATGCTAACTAATCTGACAAGCTATCGACAATGCATGAGACGGCAAATTATGGATTTCATTTCTATTATTTTCTTACAAAGGCTTTTCTAGAAAAGAAGCGAGGGTGTTATCCCATAAAGTTTTGCGCAACTTTAACGACTCATAAGCACTGGCCTCGGCCCTACTCTTCAACTCAGCAGTCGGAGTCAGAGTCTCCAAACAATAACTGGCCTTCGGGCCATGATCATTACCATCGACTTCAATATGACGCTTAAGATAGTAAATAAAAGTGGGAGCAACTATATTATTTTGCTCTAAAACATCTACCATTGATATAAACATCTCTGGTACCAGCTTTTCTCTGCCGTAAAAAAAACTTGCAGCAACTTCTTCCACACTCCCATTCATTGCCAGTTCAATATTCTTTTGAACAAATTGACGACAATTCTCAGGTATCAAATCAGGATTGAGGGTTTGAATGTACTCAGTTATATGCGCAGTGTTTGCACCGACTTCTTTCATTGCTCTTAAGTATAATTCAAAATGAGAGCAGGCATTGCCATTTTGGTCCACATCACTTTCTTCGCCCAAAACGATTTCATTGATAAACCTAACAACCTCCGAAGGATAAGCTGAGGGTCTCCAGGGAAGAGAAGTACAGGTTAACTTTGTTTGCAGGGATTTTAATAAACTCATAAAGTCCCACACAGCAAAAACATGTCTCTCCATAAAAAAGCGAATATTTTCTAAACTGGTGAGCTTTGAGTACAGTGGGTGAGTAGAGAGTTCCTCTGACAGTGCGTGAATTTTATCCATGGGAGTAAGCTATATTATTGAGCGTTATCTGGCCATTTCTCTTCTTGAGGTCTTTGACCAAAAGGAAGCCCTGCATCGTGATCAAGATTCCAGCGATCACTCATGAGTTCTTGTCTTTCCACTCGGTAAAACTTCAAGGACTCATCAAGTTCTGTGAGTTTTCTCATGAGCTCATTTTGAAGAATAAGCTTTTCTTGCTTTAAGGTGATCATATCGTCTAGGGCCTTACGCTTCTCTCTTTGTAGACGATTAATCTGTTCATCATAATCTGCAGCAGTTTTTACTTTTTGCTGATCATAGGTCCAGAGGAAGTGATTGATACTATTTAACTGCGAAAGGAAGTCTTCTTTGCGAATAATGAGTTGGTTACGATAATGAGAAGCTTCCATCACTCTTTGACCTAAAACCTGAGCATAAAAATTTAAGACCGTCCCTCTTCGGAAATACTCGGTACTTGAAAAACAAGGGGCGAGAGACTCTACATAAATAGAGAAATAAAAATCCTCTACAGCGCGAACAAATCCCGTGCAATAAGGCTTTTTATCTTGTTGATTCACTTTAAATTGAACCTTATCCCCTGCACGAAAAAACTTACTATTATTGTTTTCAACCCTGATTTTAAAAATTCGTGAACTCTCATCTTTATCAGTTACTCTCCCACTGAAACGTTCATAATCAATAAGAGGATCAATCTGATTGTTAGTGTCGCGACTGAGTACTCCCCCTTCAGGCAAAGGATCAGAAATGACAACTCCGAAAGCAGGTGTCGTTAATAAAAAAATTAGAGTCCAGAGATGGCCAAAGTTCATCATGCTTTCTATTATCAATCAGGTTCTAATTAAGACAAAGATTTTTATACCCGATCTATTCAGGAGACTATATGGAATTTTTTATCGATACAGGTGATCTTAACGAAATTAAAACGGCTTACTCATGGGGTTTTGTTGATGGTGTTACAACTAATCCAAGCCTAGTGGCCAAAACAGGAAAGAATCAAAAAGAACTCATCACGGAAATTTCAAAAATCGTTGATGGACCTATTTCTGCAGAAGTTATTGCAACGGACGCTGAAGGAATGATTCGCGAAGGTGAAGAACTAGCACAAATTCATAAAAATGTTGTTATCAAGCTACCGATGACAAAAGATGGAATGATTGCTTGTAAACACTTTTCAAAGAAAGGCATCAAAACCAACGTCACTCTTATTTTTTCAGCGAATCAGGCCCTTCTAGCAGCTAAAAATGGTGCTACATATGTTTCTCCATTTGTGGGCCGTCTTGATGATGTAGGACAAACAGGAATGGACCTCATCGCTGAAATCCGTCAAATATTCAATAATTATGATTTTGAAACAAAAATTCTTGCGGCTTCTCTTCGTCATTCTCAACACATAAAAGAATGCGCCATGGTTGGAGCTGATACCGCAACAATTCCTTTCAAAGTGATTGAAGGTCTCTTTAATCACCCACTTACGAAGTCAGGTCTTGATCAATTTTTAGCCGACCACCAAAAATCACAAAAATAAGATAATCTCATCAAATTCCTTCCTTAATGACCGATATGTTAACTTAAGGAAGGAACCTGATGAAACTCGTACTTACATGCTGTTTATTATTTATCGTTTCTGGTTGTTTTGAAGTAGAAGAAAAAGCAGTTTCTGCTTCAATGGAAACCCCACACGAATATCGTTGGGCCACGGTTCCCCAAAAACTTTATTACTCCAAAGATTTTCCAAGTAATTACCAATCATATACCTCGGATATGTCCCAGGAATGGAATAATCTTTTTCCTACCCATACTTTCATTAGTGTTGAGGGCCACCCTACCCTGAACTATGAAGAGAACTTCACTACCATCGAAGCAGTGAGTAGAGATCGCCATAATGTTATTTACCTAGTTGATTCTAGTGATTGGCCTACCTCTAGTGACACCGCTTTGGGGGTGGCGATTCTTATGGGAAGGGTCAATGACCATGGACAGTTTATTATTGAAGAATCCGACGTCCTGATAAGAAATCCAAAAGGTGACTCTTCTTATGATCCAGAGACTATTATCATCCATGAACTAGGACATTTACTCGGACTTCAGCACCAGTACATTAGTAGAGACCTTCGAAGCACTACAGTTATGTACCCATCAATTGCCGTAGGCGAGACAAAGACACGCCCTACAGCACTTGATAAAAAGACTATCGCTAAACTCTATGGAATTTCTTCTGGGGCAATCCCTCATTCTCGCCGCGAGCTCAAGGTTCCAGCAGGGAAAGGGGATCTGACAAGAATGATTTTTGAATTAGGTGCCGACATGAACTGCCGACACCTTCTTAATGGAGTTGAGATTCACTCACATTCAGTTGAATTAAAGTAAATTAAAGAGTTCCTCTTCGCTCAGAGGCTTATGTGCAGGATGAACCGGAACATCTTGTTCTTTAAAAATTCCTCTACGACTACGAGGGATAATATCTCTGTCATTCTGTACGAAATGTTTAAAATCTTCTTTAAAAGATTTACCGTAGAAAGCCTCCATTTTACTTACAAATTCTTCCGTAAATAGAGGCTTGAACTTATCGTTTGCGACAAGATCAGCAAGGAATGGTTTAATATCCCCTAACTTATGGTTTAAATAGCCGATAAAGCGGCTTCCATAGTCGTAGGCATTAACATCTGTCCAACGAGTATAGTAGGCCATATTTCCCATTTTTGTTTGGAAATTGAGCTCAGTAAAGTTTGGATAACCTCTATCTCTCCATGTAGCGATGGCCTCATCAATCCAGCCAGCATTACCATTAGCAGGCATTACACCACGGCCAAAATAAGAGTGAATAAGCTCATGACCTAAAGCGGATAGACTTGTAACTGCAGCTCCTGCGTACTCCATCCCTCCTCCGCCATTTGGACTTTGGGCATAGATCACAAGATTTGGATGTGGATATTTACCATAGTCGTTTTCAAGCTCATTGATGATTTTTATGGTTTGCGCTTTAAATGCTGCAAGCTCTTGATCAGCATTTGCATTGTTAAGAGTATAAATAGTCGTTGGGATTTTATTTCCAAACTTAGAATCGATATTAAAGTTGAGAACTTTCATAGCGCTCGTAGGAGTTACATGAAAGTAGATCGATGAAGAAGTGAAATATTTAGGGAATTCAATTTCATAAACATTAGGAGCGATTTCTTTTTGAACACCATTTGTAAAAATTGTGTGTGGAACTTTTGCTCCAACTATATTTACGATGAACTTCATTTTGATTCGATCAAATTCAAAGTTTGTTGGAAGATATCTTTCAAGAAGACCGCGATTGTTAATATCAGAATTCCAGAAGGCCGAACGAACTGCGCCACCACCGAAGTTTGCAGGAACTCCACCGCCGCCGTAATTGGCATAATTTAGCGGGACTTCTACTGTCATAAGGTGATCACCTACTGTGACTTCTTGATTTGGTATTCTTACTTCTGTTTCTCTACTTGGAGTTTTAATTTCTGAATGGCGAACAGCTTTTCCGTTCAGAGTGACACTTGTAGGTTTTGCTAAGGAATCAAAAACGGGGAACCCTTGCTCTGTAGCATTAAATCGCATAGTTGCTACTGCATGAGCACGGCCGCGATTGATATCGTAAGTAATGTTGTAGGTCACTTCCTTGTAGTTCACGAAGACAATCTTTCGACCTGAAGAAACAAAGGACTTTGGCTTATGGGCCTCATCATGTGAATCAGCAAAAGCAAAGCTCGATGCTAAAAGCATGCAACCTAAAAGTATTTTCATGATAACCTCCAAATTTCGAGGCCATATAATCATATACCAGAGCGCAAAGCTACTTTTGTCATTCTAAAGAAATAAGGTATGTAAAAAGGTAAGGCCCCAATTAGGGGCCCCGTGTAATTTTTATTGCTTTCTGCGAGAAGGCTTGGTTTGTTTAGTTTGGGCCTTCTTCTTCTCTTTCTCTTTTTCATCCATGATAGAAGAAAGTTTCTTATTAACCTCATTCAATTCTTCGATGAGTTTATCTTTAATAAGTTTAGGAGATTTAAGAATTTTTTTGAATTCGTTAAGAGCTTTTGTATCTTCCTTGATAAGGAGTTGACGCTTCTCAACTTCTTCTTTTGTCATGCGGTAAATCGCCATATCTGCAAGATACTCTGAGTACACGAATTTCTTTTTATTCAAGTAATCAACGTAATCTTTTCTGTTGGCCTTCTTCTCAGCAATGGCATAATGCTTCTCTTTAATGAAGCGAATAATCTCGTTGTTTTTATCTAAACGTTCCTGATATTCCTCGATAAGTAATTCATAGCGACGTTTAGTTACCGCAAGTCTTTGAATGGTGAAGACTTCAATAATTTCTTCAGCAGTATGGAAAACCTTAACACCCTTTTCAGTAATGAGAGTGTAGTTTGGAACAATCGAAGCACTGACTCCCATTGTCTTTTCTACTTCTTCAAGGCTTGGTTTTTGGCCACGCTTAAAGACCAACTCAATGTTGATGGTATTATCAACAGATGAATCGATATAGTCCTTAATGAAGTCTGAATCCATAAACTTATTAAGATGACGATAAATCTTTGTAGAGTCATAGCCCTTAGGAACCTCAGTTATAAAAATCTGATCTCCTATCTTCTTGAACTCCATACGAGTGATGATTCTTCCCTTTTCATCAACTTCAACGACACCACTGTAGTACCTAAAATAAGGCTTAACTTTTTTCACTTTCCCTGTCTCAACAAAGGAGATCATTGATTTGATGATGTCAGAATGATTAAAACTCGGAATAACAGAAGAGAATCCTGTTCCAATTCCTTCAGCCCCGTTGAGAAGCATAATAGGAAGCTTTGGAAGTAGCCCCACTGGCTCCATTACTTTCTCATCGTAGTTCGGAACCATCTGCACTTGGTTCATATCATCAAAAAGGAGAAGGTCTGCAACCTTTCCTAATTTTGCTTCAATATAACGGGCAGCAGCTGCCTGAGTCTCCATTCTCTCTCCGAAATACCCCTTCTTATCAATGAGTGGGTAGTTATTAGAGAAAGCATAATCTTGAGCGAGGTTTACAATTGATTGCTCAACTGAAGCTGGCCCGTGCGGATGAAGAGTTAGTACAAGTCCTGTTAAAGAACTCACCTTCACTAGCCCTTTGTTCTGATTCTTCCACAAAGTGAAAAGAATTCGGCGCTGAGAAGGCTTAAGGCCATCTTGAAGATATGGGATCGCACGATCCATAAGTGTATAAATCTGATACGTCCTATATTCCTCTTTCACTAGGTCATGAAGAGGAATTGCAGACATCGAATGAAGTGATTGATTCTCTTTACTCATTAGACCCTTGCCTCTTTACGTTTATTTTTTTTCGCGCCTGCAACTATATTTGTTAGATCCACATCGATTGTCTCTGAATCAATAAGAAGATCTTTTCTAAGTTGAGACTCTTTTCCAAAACAAGTTTCAAGCATGGCCTTAGAAGCCTTCAAATCACTAACAGAAATTTTCGTAAACTCTTTACGGCTTAAAACATGCTTAAAGGCTTCTTGGCTCATCTCACCAAGCCCCTTGTTTCTCATAATTTCTTTAATCTTGACGTCTTTACGATTTTTTAACTTTTCTAATTCATCAGGAGATTCACAATAAACAGTTCCTTTATCTGTAATCACCTCAAAAAGTGGGGCCTTTGCAATTTGAATCATTCCCATGTCAAACATCTCTGGCCAGAAAGTAAAAAAGAAGTTGGTTAGAAGAGTGTTAATATGTCCACCATCTACGTCTGAATCTGCGAGGAAAACGATCTTTGAAAATCGCAAATCTTTTGGATCAGCTTTCTGTCCGATAGCAAGACCTACTGAACTCATCATGTGAGCAAACTCTTGGTTCTCAATCACTTCCTTAATGGAGGCCTGACTGACGTTCATTGGCTTTCCTTTAAGAGCAATACCACCCTGATACAGTTTGTCGCGCGCTGAACGTAAACCACCAATGGCCGAATCTCCCTCACAAATAAAGAGAGTACACTTCGAGCGATCACGACGCTCATTTGCATCAAGAAGTTTTTCGATGCGAACTTTTTTAGACTTTCTTGCAAGCTTAGAGGCATCTTTTAGATCACTTGCTCTTTGACGAGATTTAGCTCTCTCCATAATGAGATCAAGAAGATCTTTATTCTTACGCATGAATTTATCCATGCCTTCACTCATAAAGCCCTCAATGGCCTTTTCTAGATGAGTATCACGAACTAGCTTACGTTTAGTCTGAGATTCAAAGCGAGGATTCGGCATGACGACACCGATAATGAAAGTCATCCCGGCCAAGATGTCGTTGTCCACTAGAGTGAGTTTATCTTTCTTCGCCGATCTCTCAAGTTTTTCTTTGATTCCATTAATGTAGATTCTCTTTATACGATCGTGGTGAAATCCACCATCATAAGTAGGAGTTGAGTTTACAAAAGAAATAATTCTTTCCTTCTCATCAGAATCTTTGTCAAAAGTCATAGAGAGATGGACATCAATCTTTCCCTTAACTTTTTTATTTTTGACGTTCATTGTTTCAAAAATATAAGTACTCTCTCCAAAGAGTTGTGCTGTCTCTGGATCAATTCTCTGTGCTAATTCAAAGAGACCTTTCTTATATAAGTACTTCTCATCATTGAAATAAAAAGTAAGCCCTGGATTATTGTAGGCAAGATCAATAATACGCTTACGAAGAAGCTCACGATCAATCTCTTGAGACTTATAAACCTCTTTAGCAAGAATGAGTTCGATCTTAACTCCAGATGGACCTTTAAAAGGCTTCTCTTTTGTTTTCTTAATTTGAAGAGCACCATCGATAAACTCGTAGGTCTGCTCTTTTTTAGAGTTATAGTGTCGAACCGTTGCGCGATAAAGATCCGAGGTCAAACAAGTGGCACTGGCACCTAATCCGTTTTGTCCGAGAGTACGATAAAGAAACCCTTTCTCATCAACCTCTTCATCTTTAAATTTAGAACCTGTTCTAAACTCTGTATAAACGTCTTTGATTTTATTAAGTGGGAAACCAATTCCATTGTCTGTTACAGTCACAAGCTTATTGTCGTCAGCTAAAGTAACCCTGATTTCAGTTACGTGCCCACGATAAAACTCATCAATACTATTATCTAAAATCTCTTCGATGGCCTTACTCTTGGCCTGATGGAAATTGACTCTCTTGAATTCAATAGAGTCTCCCTCATAGAGATAAGTATCGAGCTCCTCGATATCATTACTTCCGAAAACCAATGTTACACGGTTTCGACAATGCCAGCGCTGGTCTTTGCTTTCAATTAAAGCTTCCTTAACCTTTGCGCCACGGCGCTTCACTTCTTCAATGGCCATGGTCGTCGCTCCTTTAATGTTGCTTGCAGGAAAATCAATAGGATAAGATTAAGGTTATCTAGAACACTAGGTCAATAAATGAGAACACACTTTTTTTATCTTCTTTTCATCTTCGCTGTAATTTCACCCCCAGAGGGTCATACCGCATTCAATAGTTCTTCTTTACCTCAAGAGGTGAAACGTCAACTTCAACAGGATCAAAAGCTGAGTGAAACGCAAATAGATGAGCTCTGGAAAGGAGAGATTCTTTCTCAAGTAAAAGTTAAAACTAAACAAAATACACAGAACCTTGATCTCTGGGTATCGGCCTTTCATCCTCAAAATTGTCGGAAGGCCCTTAGAAAAATCTCCCACTACGAAGGGTATGATGAGTTTCTGAGTTTTATTAAAAGTTCAGAATACGATGATAAAACTCAGCGCTGGAAGATTAAACTAGATCACGTCCTCATGCCTTTCCCCATGTACCTCGACTTCAAAATGCCACGGGTAAAAAAAGAAGGGAACTACCCTTTTACCTTTAAAAAGGGCTTCCTTTCAGGGCTTCTTGGAGAGGTCAAGGCCCAAGAAACGGCCAGTCGTTGCCAACTGACTCTCACCAGTAAGTGGAGTGGCCCTAAAACAAAAATACCCGATATTGTCTTCTCTAGTTTTGTTCAAACATTAGCGGAATTAGGCTTAAGGCACCTAATAAGGTCAAGCACTCTATAATTAATCTTTTCAAAGAGTCTTGAGTTAATTATGATGCTGTCCGTGCAAGTATTAAGAATTAAAGCTATTGACACATATCCGATTCGTCACAAAATGCTCCGCCCTCATGGAACAATTGAGGACTGCCATTTTCGTGGTGATAATGACGAGCTCACCTTCCATTTAGGTGGATTCATCGATAATAAGCTAGTGAGCGTTGCATCATTTTATTTTGAAAGAAGCGATGTTTTCACTGAACACCCCTATCAATTTAAACTTCGTGGTATGGCCACTCTTCCAGAGTACCAAGGTCGCGGTTTAAGCCAAGCTCTTCTAAGAACTGCTTTTCCAGTCATCAAACAAAACCAATGCACGCTTTTGTGGTGTAATGCCCGCGTAAGCGCCATGGGTTTCTACACCAAGGTAGGCTTCATTCCTTACGGAGAGCCCTTTGATGTCCCTCAGATTGGAAAACATATCTTGATGTCTATCAAGATTGATTAGATAATTAATAAAACTAATTTAAGGATAAACTGTGTTTGTTAACCACGATCAATTTCAAAGTGAATTGGCCCTAACTATTTCTCAAGCTATTAAGGCCACTTTTTCTCTAGATTTCTCTGTTGATAAAATCTACTCACTCTTCGGGCCTACCCCAAATCGTGAAGCTGGAGATCTTTCTTTTCCTCTTTTTATTCTAGCAAAAGAACTTAAGACAAATCCTGCCCAAGCGGCCAAATCCCTTTCCGAATCAGAAACAAAGTGGCCCTCGTTTATAAGCCGAGTTAATAGTGCAGGCCCTTATTTAAATTTTTATTTTGATTTCAATAAAATCGCAGAAACTCTCATCCCGGAAATTAACTCTGGAGACTTCTTTAAAAAGAAACTAACTGAGAACTCTCCTAAGACGATGATTGAGTTTAGCCAACCTAATACTCATAAAGAACTTCACGTGGGTCATATGAGAAACCTCTGCCTTGGGGACTCACTCATCCGTCTTCACCGCTATGCTGGTTTTGATATTGTCTCAACAACTTTCCCTGGGGATGTGGGAACTCACGTGGCCAAGTGCCTCTGGTACTTAAAATTCCACTATAAGGGAGAAATCCCCACAGAAAGAAAAGGTGCCTGGCTTGGTACACTCTACACTGCCGGTAATAACCTTCTAGAAGATCAAAGAGGGACACCTCAAGAAGAAAAAAATAGAGAACAACTCACTCTTATCCTTAAGCAACTTGAACAGAAATCTGGTGAGTATTATGAGCTGTGGAAAGAGACTCGCCAATGGTCTATTGATCTTATGAATGAGGTCTATAAATGGGCCGATGTTAAGTTTGATGTCTGGTATTGGGAATCAGAAGTTGATTCAGACTCAGTCAAACTTGCCAAAGAATACTATGAGAAGGGACTCTTCATTGAAGATAAGGGTTGTATCGGAATTGACCTCTCTGATTATAAGCTTGGCTTTTGCATGCTTTTAAAGAGTGATGGAAACGGTCTTTACGCCACTAAAGATATCGAGCTTGCTCGAAGAAAATTCCAAGATTTTAAGATTGAGAAAAACATCTACATTGTTGATAAACGACAAGAACGCCACTTTAAGCAAGTTTTTAAAACTCTCGAACTCATGGGGTTTGAGCAAGCTAAAAACTGCTACCACCTTCAATATGATTTCGTAGAACTTCCTGATGGGGCCATGAGTTCCCGTAAAGGAAACATCGTTCCCCTCCAGTCTCTTATTGAGAACATGGTCACAATGATTAAGGATCAGTACCTCTCTCGCTATAAAGAAGAGTGGTCTGAGAGTGAAATTGAAGAGACCGCACAACTTGTTGCTAAAGGGGCCATTAAATACGGCATGACTCGCATTGACCCTTCTAAGAAAATTGTATTCGACATGAGTGAATGGCTAAAACTTGATGGTGAGTCGGGCCCTTATGCCCAATACGTTTATGCGCGAATTAATTCTATGCTTAAAAAGTTTGGAACTCCCCTTCATCAAGAGATTAAAATTGAAAACAAGCAAGAAGAAGAGCTCATCGCTCTTCTCATGAAATTCAATCATGCTGTTCAAGAGGCCACCACTCAGTACAAACCTTCGGCCCTCACGGCCTATATTTACGATCTTTCTCGGGCCTATAACAGCTTCTATGCTGAGTGTCCGGTGGGATCAGCTCCAGAACCTTTAAAGTCCTCACGTATACTTTTATCAAATGCAGTTTCAAAAACTCTTCGAACTGGATTAGAATTATTAGGAATTACGGCCCCGGAGAAAATGTAGGATGCGACTGTCCGTTCAAATTGAGTTTGATAAGATTTTAGATCTTAACACCACTAAGACCTCAGTGGTCGTTGGCCGTGCCAAAGATGTAGCTGACTTGGTGATCCCCCATAGCTCTATTTCGCGAAGACACTGCAAAGTTGAGTATATTAACAAAGAATTTTATATCACTGACCTGAAAAGCTCTAATGGGGTCATCATCAATGGGACCAAGATCCCTCCCATGGTAAAAACTCGGGTGCCACCTAATGCTGTCATTAAAATCGCTAAACTCGATTGCGAGATTAGCAATAAAGTAGCTGAGACTGAAGCAGAAAAAATTGAGTCTCATGAATCGAATCCTGACTTTACTTCAACCATTAGAATTGCGAGAATTGATTTAGAAAAAGACATTTTAGAAACTCGGGAAATTACTAAGTCTCCACCTAAAGTAAAAGGGCCAAGAAACCCCATTACTTATATTGAGCCTGTTAAAGAGAAGAAAGGAGGATCAATTAAGTCCCTTTTCCGATTGATGACACTCATAACATTGGTCATATTAGGTTTTTTCCTTTACCGAAGTTTTAAAACACTATGAAAGTAACCGTTAACTTATTCAATGAAGAGCCAGTAAGTTACTCCCTAGAGAGTTCAAAAATCTACGTCGGTAGATCTTCTCAATGTGATGTTGTGGTAAACCATGAATCGATGTCACGCAAACACTGTCTTATAGAAATCGATGACGGAAAAATATATATCACTGACCTAGGAAGCACAAATGGCGTCAGTATTGATGGAAGTAAAATTGCGGCCAACGAAAAGACTTTCTATCTTAACTCGCTTCCTTTGATGATTGGGGCCGCCAATATTTCAATTGATCTTATTGATCACCAGACACAAGTTTTTAATCTCTCTCAATCTGAAATTCAGAAAGCCTCTACTCCTACAAGTAGCTTTAAAACTCAAAAGATTATCAAAGAGAAAACTGCCTCCACCCAAATCGCTCAAAAAAGTAATAAGAAGTCTGCTAAAAAAGACGCAGTCACAGCTCCTCCTAAAAGTAAGCCCAATTTGAAGGAATTGGTCATGGCCATTATTTCAGTATTAGTGTTTGCGCTGATGGCCCTATGGCATTTTAATCAAGAGTAATATTCTTTTTCTTCCAGCTTTCTAAAATACACAACTTCGATGGGTCAACATTACTGACAAGACGTAATTGCTCTTGAAAACAACTGAATTTGACATCAAATTCACCTACTGGAGCACATCTGGCCTTTGGCCTGTTAAAACGCTCATCTTCTGCCCTCATCTCTTTGCAGTCCTCAAAATACTCTTCTAGCACACACACCCAATGCTTTCTTTCACAGTTATAAATAAGGTAAGGGCCAGTCACATAGTCGCGACTAATGATGTCTCTTTTATGATCATAGCCTGTCACAAGCTTATCCGACTGAGGAAGTACGTTCTGAGCACAGACTCCCTGAGAGATAAAATAAATCATAAAAAGTAGAAGTGGTTTCATAAGCTACTTATCGACTTTTAAGGCCCTGGCCTGAATTTACAGAGTTCTGAGAAAATACGTGCTTTTTCACCTTATTTAAGCTAGGATCACGCCAAACGAGCAAAATAAGTTAAATATTGGCCTATTTATGATCAAAATATCTCGAAAAGTTGAATATGCCTTAATGGTATTAAATCTCATGAAAGACAAAAAACCTGGCGAACTGACCAGTGCTCGAGAAGTATGCGATCGTTTCAAAACACCTTTTGATACAACGGCCAAAGTCATGCAGCAAATGAACAGCAAAGGAATCCTTCGCTCCATTAAAGGTGTAAAGGGTGGTTACGAACTTGATTGTGACCTCTCCCAAGTAAGCTACTTTGAGCTAGCGGAGATGATTGAGGGAAAGAGCTTTATCATGGACTGCCATGAAGGCCCTTGTGACCTCTTTCACCAGTGTAATATTGGTCAACCAATTAAGCGTTTAAATGACTATCTTATAAATATATTCAGTGCCCTTTCTCTGGATGAGCTTCTGGCCTCAGATAACCTCTTGGCCCTCAAGAAGCTTCCTGAAAGAAAAGTAGATCACTGTCCTTTAGTTGATAAGGCTTAAGATGAAAATTGAAGAAAAGTTAAAGAATGATTACAAGTACGGTTTTGTCACTGACATTGAGATGGAAGAATTTCCTAAAGGTCTCAATGAGGACATCATCAGACTATTGTCCCAGAAAAAGAATGAACCAGAATGGCTTCTTGAGTACAGACTCAAGGCCTACCGTCACTGGTTAACTTTAAAACACCCTACTTGGCAGTATTGTGAAATCCCTGAAATCAATTTTGAGGACCTTTACTACTATGCTCGTCCTAAGAGTGCTAAGGAAACCTATGCTTCTCTTGATGACGTGGACCCAGAACTCTTAGAGACTTTTGAAAAATTAGGGATCCCTCTTGCAGAACAAAAGCGCTTAACTGGCGTTGCCGTAGATGCAGTGTTTGATTCAGTATCTGTAGGAACAACTCACCAGGAAGAACTAGAAAAAGTGGGAGTTATCTTCTGCTCAATTAGTGAGGCCATTGAGAAATATCCAGAGATGGTAAAAAAACATCTCGGAACAGTGGTTCCTTATACAGATAACTTTTATGCTGCTCTTAACTCTGCAGTCTTTTCAGACGGCTCATTTGTCTACATCCCAAAAGGTGTAACTTGTCCGCTAGATCTTTCAACCTACTTTAGAATTAATGCTAAAGAGACTGGTCAATTTGAAAGAACTCTCATCATTGCTGATGAAGGCTCTTATGTGAATTACCTTGAAGGCTGTACAGCTCCTCAACGTGATGAGAACCAGCTTCATGCTGCGATTGTTGAACTTATCACTCTTGATGATGCTGAAATTAAATACTCTACAGTTCAGAACTGGTACGCCGGAGACAAAGAAGGTAAAGGCGGTATTTATAACTTCGTAACCAAGCGCGGAATCTGTAAGGGTAAAAACTCCAAAATTTCTTGGACGCAAGTTGAAGCAGGAAGTGCCATCACTTGGAAATATCCATCTTGTATTCTTCTTGGGGATAACTCTCAAGGCTCATTCTATTCCGTGGCATTAACAAATAATAAAATGCAGGCCGATACCGGCACTAAGATGATTCACATTGGTAAAAATACTAAGTCCACAATCATCTCCAAAGGGATCTCTGCAGAGGAATCGCAAAACGTTTATCGCGGTCTTGTTAAAATCATGCCAAGTGCAACGGGTGCTCGAAACTACTCTCAATGTGACTCTATGTTAATTGGAGATCGTTGTGCAGCTAATACTTTTCCTTATATTGATGTAAAAAATAATACGGCCCAGGTTGAACATGAAGCAACGACTTCAAAAATCAGTGCTGATCAAATTTTTTATCTTCAGTCTCGAGGGTTTGATGCTGAGAAGGCCGTCTCTCTCATTGTGAATGGATTCTGTAAGGATGTGTTTAAAACACTACCTCTTGAGTTCTCTGTTGAAGCAGTTAAGTTAATCGAAATGAAATTAGAAAATAGCGTAGGATAAAATCATGATTGAAATTAAAAATCTCGTTGCTGAAGTTGAAGGTAAACCTATTTTAAAAGGTATCAATCTTACTATAAAAAAAGGTGAAGTTCACGCCATCATGGGACCTAACGGTTCAGGAAAATCCACTCTTTCAAAAGTTATTGCAGGTCACCCGGCCTACGAAGTAACTGAAGGAGAAATTAATTTTGAAATCAACGGTAAAATGAAAAACCTTTTTGACCTTGAACCAGCAGAGAGAGCACAAGAAGGAATCTTCTTAGGTTTTCAATACCCTATTGAAGTACCAGGTGTATCAAACTTCACATTCCTTAAAGAGTCTTTCAATGAAATCTGTGCCCACCAGGGACTAGATAAAATGAGCGATGAAGAGTTCATGAAATACCTCAAACCAAAGCTTGAAGTTTTAGAAATGAATCCTTCTTTCTTAGAGCGCTCTGTGAATGAAGGTTTCTCAGGGGGAGAAAAAAAGAAAAATGAAATTCTTCAAATGCATGTTCTCAATCCTCGCCTCTCTCTTTTAGATGAGACGGACTCTGGACTTGATATTGATGCTCTTAAGACAGTGGCAAAAGGAGTGAATTCTCTCAAGTCACGTTTTAATGCAACCGTATTAGTTACCCATTATCAGCGCCTTCTTGATTACATTGTTCCTGATTATGTTCACGTTCTTTACAACGGAAAAATTATTAAATCAGGAGATAAAAGTCTTGCTCTTGAGCTCGAAGAAAAAGGTTATGACTGGTTAATTGCTGGAGCCGAGTAATGAATGTTGAAAATATTCTTGAAAAATCACTAAAGAGCTTTGGGGAGATTAGTGCCAAAGGGATTAATACTCTCAAAGAATCAGGACTAAAGCTTGATCCTGAATACTATCTCCATACAAAGTTTGATAAATACCTTAGTGGACTAAAGTTTTCTGCCTCTTCTGAAGAGAAAAATATTATTGAAAGTGATATCACTTTTGAGAATGGCTATCTCACCTCTCATAAAGAAGATATTAGTGGTGTAACAATCTCAAAGATTGATTCCAATCACCCTCTGGCCCAAGGTCTAACTTTTGACCAAGGACTCAAAAGCCTTCATCATTCATTTGTTAATGATGCAATATTGATTGAAGTCGCAAAAAATACCGAGGTTGAGCGTCCTATTATCATCAATCATTTGGCCACAACTTCTGGGATCCACGCTCCCCTGGTTTTCATTAAACTTAACCCTTTCTCAAAAATCTCTGTTCTTGAGAACTATACTGGAAACGTTAGTGAATACGCTTGCATTGGAGAAACCCATGTACAAGTGATGACTGGAGCTAAGCTTGAGCATATTCAAGTTGATCAAGGTTCTAAAGAAGCTCTTCACCACGGACATGTGTATTCAGATGTTTCTAAAGACGCTACCTACTCTCATCTGGCCTTCCATCTTGATGGAAAGGTTATTAGAAAGAATACTGAAACCAATCTTTTAGAGAGTGGTTCTCACGGAGAAAGTTATTCTCTCTTTTTAACAGAACAAAGTGAGCATTCAGATATCTCTACAGTTATTAACCATATCAGTGCTGATACTACGTCTGATCAAATCTCAAAAGGTATCCTCTCAGATACGAGTAAGGGGATTTTCACTGGAAAAATCCATATTCATCCCCAGGCCCAGAGAGTGGCCAGTGCTCAGATAAATAGAAATCTTCTTTTATCTCCGAAAGCTCAAATTCACTCTCAACCACAACTTGAGATCTTTGCCGATGACGTGAAATGCTCCCATGGTTCTACCACTGGGCAGATGTCTGATGAAGAACTCTTTTACTTCCAAGCAAGAGGAATTGCTCCTGATAGAGCACGTACCTTTCTTGCCCATGGCTTTGCCCTTGAAGTAGTGACAAAAATTAAAAATGATCATTTAAGAAAACGAATATCAGATTTAGTTCTTAAGCACCTGGGGACAAAGTTCAATATAGGTGAATAATATGAATCTAATTACTAATAACCCTTACCGCCATGAATTCCCAGTTCTTAACCAGGAGATCAATGGCCACAAAGTGGTCTATTTAGATAGTGGAGCTACAACTCTTAAGCCTCTAGAGGTCATTAACGAGATTGATCTCTACTATCGAAATGAAACGAGTAACGTTCACAGAGGTCTTTATTGGCTATCTGAGAATGCAACGACAAAATTTGAGGCCACTCGTGACAAGGTTCAAAACCTTATCAATGCTAAAGATAGAAAAGAAATCATTTTTACTAAAGGAACCACTGATGCTGTAAACCTAGTGGCCTCAAGTTATGTTAGAAACTTTCTAAAAAAAGATGATGTCATTCTTCTTTCTCAACTTGAGCATCACTCCAATATTGTGCCTTGGCAGCTAGCAGCTGAAAGCATTGGGGCGCAAATTAAAGTTATTCCCATCAATCAAGATGGAGAGATCATTGTTGATGAATATAAAAAGCTTCTAGCAAGTAACAATGTAAAACTTGTTTCACTTACTCATATTTCAAATGCTCTTGGAACAATTAACCCTATCAAGCTACTCACCTCTTTAGCTCATGAGGCCGGTGCCCTCATCTTTATTGATGGAGCTCAAGGAATTGCTCACGCCAAAGTTGATGTTCAAGATATTGGCTGTGATTTCTATGCCTTTTCAGGACACAAAATGTTTGGTCCTACTGGAGTAGGAGTTCTTTACGGCCACATGGATCTTCTAGAAAAAATGCCTCCTTATCAAGGTGGCGGAGATATGATTGATGTGGTGACTTTTGAGAAAACAACTTATAACGATCTTCCCCATAAGTTTGAAGCAGGTACTCCTGCTATTGCTTCAGTTATTGCTCTTGGAAAGGCCGTGGACTTTATCAATCGCATAGGAATGGAAAATATTCATGCCATTGAAGATGAGTTACTAAAATACGCCACAGAAAAACTTCAAAGCATTCCAGGGCTCAAAATTTATGGAACGGCCAAAGATAAGACGAGTGTTATTTCATTTGGACTTGAAGGAATTCATCCTCATGACATTGCCACTCTTATTGATAAAGAAGG
This sequence comes from uncultured Bacteriovorax sp., assembly GCA_964459395.1. Lineage (GTDB taxonomy): Bacteria > Bdellovibrionota > Bacteriovoracia > Bacteriovoracales > Bacteriovoracaceae > Peredibacter. The sequence goes on along the minus strand of CAYWMU010000022.1, from coordinate 3,451 downwards.
GATCTCTATTAGAACTGGACACCACTGTGCTCAGCCTTTAATGAAGTTCTTTAACGTTCCGGCCACCTGTCGTGCCTCTCTTTCTATTTATAACAACAAAGAAGATATTGATCTTCTTTATAACGCGATAATAAAAATTAAATCTTTTTTTGAGTGAGTATATTATGTCTATTGTAGATATCACTATTCAACCGACCCCAAACCCGAATGCCTTAAAATTCATCCTTGATAGAGATGTTAAGGCCGATGGAAAAGCATCCTTTAAAACACCTCTGGATTGCCAAGATGTTCCTCTGGCAGCAGCTCTTTTTGATCTTCGTGGAGTAGATCAAATTCACTTCTTTCAAAACGTCATCACTATCTCGAAGTTTAGTTTTGAAGATTGGGAGAATCTAGAACCAGCAGTGCAAACTTGTATTGAAAACTTCATCGATGATCATGATGCAAACTTTAAAGTCTATGATCCTGAAGAAGCCAGAAGAGCTAATCTAACTCCAGAGATGAGAAAGATTGAAGAAATCCTCGACCAAAGAATTAGACCAGGCCTTCAAGGTGATGGTGGAGACTTGGCCGTTGTGGATTTTAAAGAGAATGTTTTAATCGTTAAATATCAAGGGGCCTGTGGAACATGTCCAAGTTCAACAAGTGGAACTCTTGAGGCCATTAGGGCCATCCTTAGAGATGAATTCCACGAGGATGTTGAAGTTTATCTTGCCCCTGAAGTCTAACTACTGCTTATTAGCTTTGGAGGAAGTCTTCTTACTAGAACGACTTCCTCCAGTTTCTTTAACTTTTGTTCGCTCATCAGAATTTACAGACGGTGAGTCACACTTCGAATCAAGCGTCTCTCGTGACAGATAGCCACCGAAAGAAAAATCATCAATCTCAAGACAGGCAGGCTTTTTCCCAAACAGCATGACTTTGATATCGTAACTACTACCCTTTTTAAAAACCGTACCGTAGACTTCACTGGCCTCGTGACATAACTTTACAGGGACGCCGTATACTTTATTAAACTCTCCCTCTATGAATTCAAAACATTTCCCATAAGAATCGATAAGGTAATAAGTATTGCTCTTAATTCCATGTCGAATACACTCTAGGCATTTTTCAGAGTAGGGACTTCCATTCTTATACCCTCCTCCTTGGAGTTTACAAGGATAGTAACACTTCTGACCTTTCTGCAAGGTTACACCATGGCCCTTAATTTCTATAAAATCAGCTTCAGACTTAGGTTGTTTAAATAAGCATCGGACACATTCTTTCTTATCAATTCCCAGTTTTTTCTTATTCTCAGGACGACATTCTTCAAAACAGGCCTCCCCTGGATGAAGAACAAAACGACGAAGAGCTTTTCCTCTCACTCCTGAAGAGTTCTCTTTTTTATAGAAATCTCTTTGATTCAGAGAAAATGTATCTTCTGAAATTTGTCGTAAACATAGTTCTCTATCGATGCGCTCTTTACCAGACACACATGTCCCCATAAAGCACATTTTGTCTTTTCCGTCTTTTTCAAGGGGACTAGTAATCGCATTTCCTTTGTTACTACTGTCACAAAGGTAGTCCGTTGATTCAACGGACGCTAGCAGAGAGAAAGATGAAAGGAGCGAAAAGAGAATGTAAATCATAGGGTTCGAACCTTTTTAAGCTTGTTCAAAACCTTATCGGAAAATTCAAGATATTATTTAGGGACTAAAGTTGTGACCTTGAAAATCCGATAGAATATCTATGAGAATAAAAGTGTTATCAGACATTGAAACTTTCATTTATGAGCCCGAAAGCCCCCAATTCACTATTGGGCGCTCCACTGACGCAGATTTTACAATTAGTAGTAGTGAACTTTCTCGTAAACACTGCAAAGTCTATATCAGAGAACACAGAGTCTTTGTTGAGGATCTTGAAAGTAAGAACGGCGTATACGTGGATGGGCAAAAGATCACCCCTAACACTAAGGTTGAGATTTTCCCGGAAACCGAAGTGATGTTAACTAAAGAACTTCAACTCAAGATCTTTGGTGGCGAGACTAGAACGGGGCTAAAACTTGAAGCCTTCATCGCTCCCAAGCCCTTAGTAAAATATAAGAAAACGAAAGTAAAATCAGGTTAATAGTAGGCCCCTTCTTTGAGGGGCCACAAAACTTTACCAAGCTTTAGGAAAGTAATATTCCATCATCTTTTGATGAACGCTGCCTTCTTTCGGCGCATATTTATAAGTGAATTTAGTGCGCTTAGGAAGAGAAATAAGGATAGAGTCCGTTCTACCATTTGTTTTAAGTCCAAAGTGCGTTCCACGGTCATGAAGCAGATTAAATTCTACATATCTGCCATGGCGATGAAGCATAAAATCCTCATCTTCTTCGGTCCAATTCTCATTTACTCTTTTCTCCACAATAGGAAAATAAGATTCGATAAAGTGATTAGATAAATGTTTTACCATTTCAAAATCGGCCTTAGTATCGCCTGTGTTAAAGTGGTCAAAGAAGATTCCGCCAATTCCCCTCATCTCATTGCCACGATGAAAATTAACAAAATATTCATCACACTGTTTTTTCATATCTTCATAACAAGCGAAAAGTGCACAGGCCTTTTTCCAAATACTATGAAAGTAATGAAAGTCCTCTTCATAGGGATAATAGGGCGTGAGGTCTGCTCCTCCTGCAAACCAAAACTTATCTCCCTGCTGGATCATGCGAAAGTTAGCATGAACCGTCGGAACACGTGGGTTAATGGGATGAATGATGAGAGAAATTCCGGCGGCCCACATCTCATCTCCTGTTCCTTTTAGAACTTGCGCAAACTTGGGATCAATTTTACCAAAAACGCAGCTAGTATTAACTCCTGCATTTTCAAAAACACTTCCTTCAAAAGCACGGGTAATACCACCACCACCAGGAGACCCCATATGATCGTGCCTTTTCCACAAATCCTCAGTTAACTTAAGGCCGCCATCAAGTTCCTGCATTTTATGAGTGATCTGATTTTGAAGATCTTTTACATGTTCATGAAAATCATTTTTTAATTTTTCTAAATCCATTTCCTAACCCTTATAAATCAATGTTTAAAATCTTTATCAAAACACCAGTGAGTCCAGGTTGATTTCTTTACAATCCCCGCCTTCTCATTATTTAAAAGATTCAACTGACTATAGACATTAATATCTAGTTTTCGAAGCTTAACCTCAGGAATAAAACCATTACCTAATTCATTCCAGTTACGGCAGAGGTAGCTTCCTAAATATTTTCCGTAATCAATTCTATCCGTAAGATTAAAGTAAAACTTTCTCCAATGTTCCGAAGCAATCGACTTAAAAAAAGCATCGTTTTTTATGGAGTAAATATCCCGATCCTGCGTTAACAACTCTACTTCAGAGTCATCAGTTAAAACTGCAGGAATCTCAATCCATACACTATCAGGCTTTGGACGTGGAGAAAACATATTCCATTCTTGATAGA
>CAYWMU010000021.1:0-24547 GCA_964459395.1 uncultured Bacteriovorax sp. | reverse complement strand
GTGACTGAAAGTTTCCTGACTAAATTCGGAAAGATCACCTTAAAGTTTTCGCAAGGAAACCTTAAGGCTTACGTTTAGAGCTATAAGTGACTTATATCTTTGTGATTGATTTTGATTTCTATGCAGACTCAAGATTTCTTGAAAAATTTAAAAACTCCCACCCCCCCACACAATCTCCCCCACTCTCCTTGGAAACTCATTGAGATTTTCTTTATCAAACAATGCTGTGGTGCCAGTAAAGCCTAGACCCCACTACAGAATCGTCTTGTGTACAAAAATACCCCTGTTTTAATACATTATAAGTAATAAATTACCCCTATTTTGTTACTTGCTAACGATATTACAGTACGTTAAGATAGAGGAATGAAAAGAGCTGCAGAAGAGCACCTATGGGCCTGGTTTAATAAGCAAGATAGAAGGCCACTTATCATCAGAGGGGCCAGACAGGTTGGAAAATCGACCTTGGTAAAGTTGTTCGCACAAAGAAGTGGACTTGATCTTCTTGAAATCAATCTTGAAAAAATGCGTCTTACATCAACAGAAAAAGACCACTTTGATATTCAATCACTTTTAGATGAGATTCAGTTAAAAACAAAAAAGAGTATGTCTAAAAAGACTATTATCTTCTTTGATGAAATACAGGAGTCGCCTTCTCTTTTGAAATTCCTCCGTTATTTTTATGAGGAAAGACCAGAGATTGCAGTCATCGCTGCAGGCTCACTTCTTGAAATTGCACTTAAGAAAGAGGACTTTAGTTTTCCCGTTGGCCGTGTTGAGTTTTATCACCTTGGACCAATGACTTTTAGTGAATTCCTTCTTGCAACTGACAATGAGTTTCTCTTGAGTAAAATTCAAGAACGAGATTTCTCTGAAGCTGTTACAACCGAAGCAAAACGACAACTCAATCTTTATTACTATATTGGTGGAATGCCTAAAGCTGTCTCCACTTACATTGAAGAGAAAAGTATTGCATCTGTAAGAGATATTCAGGAACAAATTATTCAGGCCTATATTGCAGATTTTCCTAAATATAATTCTCGCATAGATGTTGGCCGTGTTGAAAAAGTTTTTTATTCGGTTATCAATCAAATAGGTAAAAAGATTATTTATCAAAAGCTAGATGAAGGTAGAAGCTCTCGTGATATCAAGAAGGCCCTAGAGTTACTAATCGATGCAAGAGTTATATTAAAGTGTAATCACTCTAATGCAAACACTGTCCCCTTAATGGGTGAAATGGATGACTCTATATTTAAGATTTACTTCTTAGATGTAGGACTTGTTAATGCAATCATGAGACTGGATTTTGAAACGATTGATCAGGAAATGAAGAATAACTTTAATACTAAAGGTATGATTGCTGAGCAATTTATAGCTCAGCACTTGGCCTATCTTCATAATGAGAAAAGAGGTCCGGAATTATTTTATTGGCTTAGAGATAAGGGATCTCAAAAGAGTGAGATTGACTTTCTCATTCAGCGTAAAGATCAAATCATACCTATCGAAGTCAAGTCATCAGCTGCTGGTCATCTTAAATCTCTCTTCTATTTCGCAAAAGAGAAAAGAAAAAAGAAAGCAATTAAAGTATCCCTCGACAATTACTCTACTCAATCAGTTCGCCATATTATTGATGGAGAAGAAATTGAATTTGAACTTGAGGGCCTCCCACAGTTTGCAATTGAGACAATCTAACCCCACACAATCTCCCCTACTCTCCTCCGAAACTCATTGAGATTTTCTTTATCAAACCAATGGTTTTTAGTGGTGTTCGATAAGATCACATGCCCTAGCATTTTATCAGGATCAATCCAGATACTGGTGCCAGTAAAGCCGAGATGGCCAAAGGTGTGTTCCCCGCAGCCATTGCCGGCGAGAGTGTTGTTTGGATTCAGAACTCGATCCCACCCATGATAAAAGCGGTGCTGATCATGATGCTTCATCTCTTCAATGAAGCTTGTTTTTTCTTGGAAGTTAATGAGAGTTTGGCAAAGGCCATTGATCGTTGAAAAGAGTCCTGCATGAGAACAAAACTCATCAATCACCAAAGCATTAGGATCATGAACAACTTGCTTCAAGCCGTTTAAAACAATTTCTGCTTCTGCTGGAACATCTTTCCAAAAGCACAGTTCTTTATCCCAAACGGATTTAACAAGTTCATGCTGATTGATATGTTGTTTTTCTAATTCAAGCATTACTCGAAGTGCGGAGAAATCTGAATATAAAGTCTCACTCTCTTTAACAGGGTAACTAAGGATTTGTTCTCTCCAATTCGTTTTAGACAAACGTCCCCAACTTGGAAGGCCCCCTCGATGATTAAGACATAACTTCATCTGGGGCGTGAACAATTCTGGTTTTAGAAAATAGGATAAGGAGTTGGTAAGAGGCTTAGTGAGAGAAGCAAGATCAAACCAAAGAAAAGATTCATCGTGAAAATAAATCTCCCCTTCGTAATAGCTTCCCTCTACTGTCTGAAAACTTTTCTTCTTAAAATCAACAACACCTACCGCCAGGGCATCCATGGGCCCCAGCGGTAGGTGTTCATTGATTAATTCTTGAAATTTATCCATTTGCTCTAATGGCCGCTTGAGCAGCTGCAAGACGAGCAATCGGCACTCTGAAAGGAGAGCAGCTTACATAATCAAGACCAAGGTGATGACAGAACTCAACCGAAGTTGGCTCACCACCGTGCTCACCACAGATTCCTGTATGAAGCTTAGGATTGGCCTTCATCCCTTCTACTACGGCATGCTTCATTAAGAAACCAACACCCGTCTGATCAATGGCCACAAATGGATCACGAGGGTAAATTGATTTTGCCGTATAAGTAGGAAGGAACTTTCCAGCATCATCGCGAGAAAGACCAAAAGTTGTTTGTGTTAAATCGTTTGTTCCAAAAGAGAAGAACTCAGCTTCAGTGGCAATCTCTCCCGCTGTAATACAAGCGCGAGGAAGCTCAAGCATAGTACCCATTTTATACTTAATGGTTTTACCTTTCTCTTTGAAAACTTTTTCAATTTCTTCTTTGCACTCAACTTGAATCATTGAGTACTCTCTTAATTCTGTTGTAAGAGGAATCATGATTTCAGGAGTAACAACGGAACCTTCATCTTGAGCAAGAAGGGCCGCTTCAATAATGGCACGAACCTGCATTAAGTAGATTTCAGGATAAGTGATGGCAAGACGACAACCTCGATGACCAAGCATAGGGTTAAACTCATGAAGTCCATCATTGCGTTCTTTAACTTCTCTTTCTTCAATCCCTAAAACTTCGGCCAATTCTTTTTGATCTTTTTCTGTATGAGGTAAGAACTCATGAAGAGGTGGATCAAGAAGACGGATATTAACTGGCTTACCAGTCATCTCTTTAAAGAGACCAAGAAAGTCTTCTCTCTGGAATGGAAGAAGTTTATCAAGAGCTTTTTTGCGATCAGTTTCTGTTTCCGCAAAAATCATCTCTCTTACTGCGAGAATTCTCTCTGGAGCAAAGAACATGTGCTCTGTACGACAAAGCCCAATTCCCTCTGCACCAAATTCAACAGCTACTTTAGCATCTTCTGGTGTATCAGCATTGGTTCTTACTCTGAGACGACGGAACTCATCTGCCCAATTCATGAAAGTAGCAAAGTCATCGTTGATGGCCGCTTCAATAGTTGGAACAAGTCCTTCGTAAACTTCGCCATTGGCCCCATCAAAAGTGATGAAGTCACCTTCGTGAAAAGTTTTACCTTTAACTGTGAGTGTTTTTGTTTTTTCGTTAATGACTAGACTTGAACATCCGGCCACACAAGGTTTACCCATTCCACGAGCAACAACCGCTGCGTGAGAAGTCATCCCTCCACGAGCTGTAAGAATACCTGTTGCTGCGGCCATTCCTCCGATATCTTCCGGAGAAGTTTCCGCGCGAACGAGAACAACTCGCTTACCATTCTTTGCCCACTCTTCAGCAATCTTTGATTCAAAGACCATTTGTCCTGAAGCGGCCCCTGGACTTGCAGGAAGACCGGTAGCAATTAGAATTTTCTTTGCCTTCGGGTCAAGACGTGGGTGAAGAAGTTGATTGAGGTCTTCAGGGTTAATTCTAAGAACGGCTTCTTGTTTTGTGATTAAACCTTCACCCACTAAATCGACGGCGACTTTAAGAGCAGCATTCACTGTACGTTTAGCATTACGAGTTTGAAGGATCCAGAGCTTACCATTTTCAATAGTAAACTCAATGTCCTGCATATCTTTGTAATGGGCCTCAAGTTTTTTATAATCGGCCACGAGATCTGCATAAGCACTGGGCATCACTTCTTCTAAAGTCGGATGATGCTTATTAGATTCATTTTTTGATTCATTATTAATCGGTTGTGGAGTACGGATACCGGCCACCACATCTTCACCTTGAGCGTTTACAAGAAACTCTCCGAAGAATTTCTTCTCTCCTGTAGATGGATCACGAGTAAAACACACACCAGTAGCACAAGTCTCACCCATGTTACCAAACACCATGGATTGAACGTTCACGGCCGTTCCCCAATCGTGAGGGATATTATTCATCTCACGGTATCTCATGGCGCGATTGTTATTCCATGAACCAAAAACCGCTGCAATTGCTTTCCACAACTGCTCCATCGGCTCTTGTGGGAAAGTAATACCGTGATCTTCACGAAGAACCGCTTTGTAAACACTCACTAGTTCTTCAAGATCTGCTGCTGTTAACTCTGTATCAAGTTCAACCCCGCGAGCTTCTTTTAAGTCCTCAAGGTTTGCTTCTAGAATGGACGTATTCACTCCAAGAACAACGTTAGAGTACATTTGAATAAAGCGGCGATAAGAATCCCATGCAAAACGTGGGTTATTAGTTTTCTTGGCGAGACCTTGAACAGTCTGATCATTTAAACCGAGATTGAGAACAGTATCCATCATTCCCGGCATAGAAGCGCGAGCACCTGAACGAACAGAAAAGAGTAACGGGTCTTCTACGTTTCCAAACTTTTTACCAGTTAAACCTTCAACCCACTTCAGAGCTTCTAAAACTTGAGATCTAATCTCCTCAGAGATTTCTCTCTTTGTTTTATAGAAATCAAGACAAGCTTCTGTTGAAACTGTGAACCCTGGAGGAACAGAAAGTTTCATCGAGCACATCTCAGCGAGGTTTGCACCTTTACCGCCAAGAAGGGCCTTCATGTCTTTATTCCCATCCGTCTCTTGTGCTGAAAATTTATAAACCCATTTAGTCATGGTGGTTGGTCCTTTTATAGAGAAAACTTATCTTTTAAATAAGACTTAACTTTATCAAGGGCAATACGCTCTTGAGTCATAGTATCGCGATCTCGCACAGTCACAGCTTGATCCGTTAGTGTGTCATAATCAATAGTGATACACGCAGGTGTACCAATCTCATCTTGTCTTCTATAACGCTTACCAATTGAACCTGATGTGTCGTACTCACATTTAAAATCTTTTTGAAGCTCACGAAGAAGAGCTGTAGCTGGACCTTCAAGTTCAGCTTTCTTCATAAGTGGCATAACAGCTGCTTTGATTGGAGCAAGGCTTGGCTTGAAGCGCATCACCACTCTTTCTTTTTCTGCATCACCTGCATTCTCTAAGCGATAAGCATCACTCATCACTGCAAGAAGACAACGGTCACAACCAACAGAAGTTTCTAGAACGTAAGGGATATACTTTTTATTACCATCCATTTGATCCACGTACTGAAGATTTTTCTTCGAGAACTCTTGGTGGTTTTTTAAATCGAAATCTGTACGAGAGTGAATCCCTTCCATCTCTCCCCAACCGTGAGCGAATTCATACTCAATATCAAAAGCTGCATCGGCGTAGTGAGAAAGTTCTTCGTGGGCCTTCCAACGAAGTTTCTCTGGACGAAGACCATTTTCAACGTGCCAGTTCCAACGGATTTCCTTCCACATCTCCATGGCCTCTTTTTGAGTTCCAGGCTTAATGAAGTATTGCATCTCCATTTGTTCGAACTCACGAGTTCTGAAAATAAAGTTTCCTGGAGTGATTTCATTTCTAAAAGCTTTACCAATTTGAGCGATACCAAAAGGAAGCTTTCTTCTCATGGTTTGTTGAACGTTATTGAAGTTAACAAATATCCCTTGAGCTGTTTCTGGACGGAGATAAACCACTGAAGCAGATTCTTGAACTGGACCCATGTGAGTTTGAAACATCAGGTTGAAGTTTCTTGGCTCAGTAAATGAGTCTTTAGCACCACAGTTTGAACATGGAGCTGTTAGATCAATATTATCTGCTCTCAAGCGGGCCTTACAGGCCTTACAGTCAACAAGAGGATCAGTGAAGTTATCCACGTGACCGGAAGCACGCCAAACTTCTGGGTGCATAAGAATAGCAGCATCGACACCTTCGATATCATCTCTGAAAGTCATCGAACGCCACCACGTTTGTTTAATATTATTTTTAAGCTCCACTCCCAGTGGACCCATATCCCAGCAAGAACCTAGGCCCCCGTAAATTTCTGAACTTTGGAAAATAAAACCACGTGACTTAGAAAGTGCCACGAGTTCGGCCATAGACTTGAGATTCTGTTCTGACACAATGCAACTCCTCGATAAGAAATAATCGAGGAAATTTTATCAAAAGAAACCGCGAGTGACTAAAGTAAAATGCAAAAGTGCTTAGTCTTTTTGGGAAAGCTCGAAGAGTTTACGATATTCACCATTCTGCTCCATCAGACTTTCATGACTTCCCTGCTCAATGGCCTCCCCTTCCTTCATTACGACAATCAAATCGTAGTCTTTAAGAGTAGAAAGACGGTGAGCAACAGCAATAACCGTTTTATGCCCGGCCACTTTTTCGAGGGCCTTTTGCACAATTTTCTCGGATTCGTTATCTAAAGCACTGGTGGCCTCATCAAAGAGGAGAATATCTCTGTTCTTTAAGAAAGCGCGAGCAATGGTAATACGTTGAGATTGGCCTCCGGAAAGTCTTAAGCCTCGGTCCCCAATCGGAGTCAGAATTCCCTTCGGAAGTTCTTTAATAAATTCTTCCGAGTAAGAAATCTCCAGGGCCTTCTGAATTTCTTCTTCAGAATATTCCTCACCGGTGGTGAGGTTTTCTTTAATAGTGTCGTTAAAGAGGAAAATATCCTGACTCACAAGAGAGAAAAGCCCTCTCACAGAGCTTAAGCTGTAATCATTAATATCCACCCCATCAATAAAGATTGTTCCATTATCAACTGGGTAGAGTCTGAGTAATAAAGAAACCAGTGTTGATTTTCCGGACCCTGAAAGCCCGACGAGTCCAACCTTCTGGCCCTTTTTGATGGTTAAGTTGAAATTTCTAAGAACATCCCCTTCTCCGTAGGAAAAAGTGAGATTTCTAAACTCAATGGAGTCATGAAAACCTGTCAGTTCTTTCTTTCCTTCTTCTAGTTCCTCCGGAATATTGAGGAGCTTAAAGATTCTGTCCGCAGCGGCCCTTGCCTGATTGAGCTTAGCATTTGCTTTGGTAAATCTTCTGACGGGATCCATAAACATCGCTAATGCGGCCACAAAAGAAATAAATCCTCCAGTAGTGAGGGCCCCGGAGATAATTCGGTGGTGAGCAAAAACGAGAACCCCTGCAAAAGCTAATGAACCAATAAGTTCAATTAAGGGGTGGGAGTGTTCTTCAGCAGAGTTTGATTTTGTTCGGTGAGCAATCAATAAGTCCTGAACCTTTTCAAAGCGCTCATTTACATAATCTTGAAGTCCAAAGGCCTTAATAATTTTTTGACCATTGAGTGACTCGCCCACACTGTGCGTCATATCAGCTTTATCTTGTTGGGCCGCACTCACATATCTTCGAATTCTTTTACCGGTATAGTGAAAAGTCACAACGAACAAAGGAGCAGTAGCAAAAATAACCAGGGCCAATTGCCAATCATGATAAATAGCGACTCCTAAAAGAGAGATCGCCGTTAAAGGCTCACGGACAACTTCCAGGGAGTTTTTGAAGGCTTCTCCAAAAACATAGGTATCACTCATGGCCGTGGAAATAAGGTTCCCCTGCTTTTGTTGAGTAAAAAAGCTCGCCGGAAGCTTTTGGAATTTCTTAAAGATGACCGACTGAACCCCTCGCGTGGCCTTATCAACCATCTGACGAAGTCCAAAGTAATGGAAAAACCTTAAAGGGTAATTCACGACTCCGATTCCAATTAGAATAAGGGCAAGGTTTCTAACCTCAGCAAAAGTTGAATCCGCGGAAAAACCTTTATCAAATATATCTTTTACGAGATAGGCCTCGAAAGCTTTGATCCCAGAAAGAGGAATAGCGAGCAAAGCACACAAAAGAGCCTCTTTCCAATAAGGTCTCAGGTATGGGAACATTAGTTTAAGAACTGTAAGCATGGGCCTATTCTATGCGTAACCGGAGGCTGTGTAAATCAAAACGAAAAAAGCTATTTTCTTAGATCGTGACGGTACCATTATCATAGATAAGAACTACTTAAGTCGCGTGGAAGATATCGAATATTTTACTGATACCTTTAAGGCCTTACAGATTTTTGAATCCTTGGGCTTTGAACTATTTATTGTTACCAACCAATCCGGGGTTGGCCGTGGGTACTTTCCCCTAGAAAATGTTCATCAAATTCACAAGCAACTCCAAAATGACTTAAGAGAAGTCAAACTTGCTCCTTTTAAAGACTTCGCTATTTGCCCTCACTCTCCTGATGACAACTGCGTTTGCCGAAAGCCTCATCCCAAAATGATTTTAGACTTAATGACCAAGCACAAAATCGATCCTAAAAAGTCCTATATGATTGGAGACAAAGTCATCGATGCTGAATGCGGTGTGAATGCGGGCGTGCAAGGGATTATTGTTCGCCAAGAACCTCAGGACAAGAAGCACCCTTATTTCAAAACCCTTCTGGATTTTGCCAAGTCACTAGAAAATTAATTGGTAGGATTTCAGGTCAACCATCTTCACATGAAAGTGATGACAAAAATAATTAAGAAGCTTTTCTGTTTCCACTAAATTTGTTCCATGAACTTCATGCATATTCTGGTATTTTGTCTGATAGGCTTTTTTAATTCTAAGTAAGAACCCCATATCGTTTTTTTCTTGAACGCAGTTAAGGCAACTAAACTGTCCCTCAGTAATCAAGAAGTGAACTCCCTCTGATTGAAGAAGATCTTCACCGCAATATACGCAGTAATCCACATCCGGCATAATTCCTAGATGATAAAGAAGTTTAACTAAAAACAAATGAAGATGTTGGTGGGCCTCGAAAGTATTCGCCGCCAGAGACTTATCAAGATAAAAAAGAGCATTACTCACCACTGAGAAAATTCCCTCATGCTCTCGATCAACTTCACCATGTTCAGGGTGATAGCTCACAACAAATTTTAAAATGATTTCATAGTAGAGGCAGCTTAAGTAAAAAGCTTTCACATTATGTCGAATGGATGTTGGTTCCCAAATTCTTTCATATTCAGAAACCGTCATGAGTTCAGTCTTCTCAACTCCCTTACTTCCTTGATCCTTGGTGTGAATTCTCATCATCGAACCAAACTCAAGAAGGCTTGGTTTGTGATGTTTTCCTCCCCCTTGACCGCCATAGACGTAGAATGAAGCGAGAAAACCACTACGCAGGAGAACTTTTACAATTAAGTCTCTTTCCTTATAGGGAGTTTTTCCAACGACGATGCCTTCAAAAACCATTGATCCATTCCTAAAATCATTTGATGAAACTTTATCCAGATCATGAGCTTAAAATTTCTCCAGAGGTTTGTCCAAAAATTAAGCTTCACCTCTTTAAGGAGATAAGAACAATAAACTCGGTAAGCTGATCCATCCCGACCACCTCTTGCCGTCATTTGAATCCAGAAATCTAAATTATCCACTTTATAAGTAAAGTGAACCGCTTCAATGATAGGGAGATTCACTCCATGACTTAGACAAGTGGTAGACACGATAAACTGCGGGCGCCCTCCTTTGAGCTTCTCAGTAAAGCTTTGTGTCTCTCCTCCCACACAACCTAGAACACTAAAACCCTGCTCTCTTATTTTTTCTACCCACGTTTTTACCTCCTCTCTAAACTCACAAAAGATCACTTGCGTTTTTTCAGGGTCCTGTAAAAAGATAAAATCATGATGAAGTTTTTGATTAAGAAATCGAGTTATCTGGGAGGGTTCATATTTTAATTTTAAATTACCGGCATCAAACCACAGAAACTGATCGAAGTGATGCCACTCCTTAACTCTACTTAAAATTTCATCGTTAAAAGTTGCTGTGAGCCCAATACAGAGAGAGGAGTTCATGGAAATTTCAAAAAAGGCCTGCCACATTCCTTCTCTGAAATGATCCCCCCAATAAAAAAGAAGATGAAACTCATCGAAGATAACAATTGAAGCCTCTTCAGGACTAAGGAGATAGGATTCAGGAGTACGAACCGAGATTTTTCCCTGCCATTTTTCTTCAAGTTCCACCGCCAAGGCCTTCAATGGAGAAATAACTAATATCTTCTCCGCTACTTTTTCAAAGTAACGTTCAATCCAATACGTTTTTCCAGAGGCGGGAGGAGAAGTTAATAAAAGAAAGGTATTCATAACTCTCCCTCTACTTTGAATGTTTCAATGACGCTTTCACCCTTTTGAACTTTCCCTAAAAAGTTCAAAGCAGAACTGGCCAAAGCACAAAAGAGAGTGATTAAATTACTTATTCTCTTAATTAAGGATGATAAAAATGAAGATGAGTTTCATTTTTGTATTGATCTTAGTCGCTGTCGTTGGCGCCTACAATTCCGCCCAAGACAAGATGTCTGATATTCCAGATCTGCGGGAATTGCACCTTGGCATGAGTGTCAAAGAACTCAAAGCAGCTTTTGGGGCACCTGTTTATAAACAACATAACCAATTAACTTACCTTTTGGCCGACTCTGCTCAACTCATTATCACCCTTCGCGATAAAGAAGTAGCGAGTGCCCAACTAAAATTTCAACGTCCCCTCAAAATATCTGACCCACAAATCAAACAGCTCAACCTCGTTCAAATGGAATTAAAGAATGCTCAGGATATGAGTTGGTTCTTTGCTGGAAATCCTGAAGAAGGATTAATCTACAAGATCACCACCAATGGAGTCATTGAAAGTATTACTTGGGTTCCTCCTTTTAGTTATCAAGGGAAGGCCCCTAAGCACGTAGGTACACTACTAAGAGATTTTCAAGACAAGACCCTCTAATTTTGTTAATATCAGGCCATGATTAACAAAATTGAAAAACTCTTTGATTCACAAATTCGTCCAGCATTAGCTCAACACGGTGGTAACGTAGAGATTATCGATATTGATAACGATAAACTCTTCATCAAGTTTTACGGTGGGTGCCAAGGTTGTTCTAGCTCTAAGGCCACTCTTTCAGGTGGTATCGAACAATTAGTAAAACAGAACTTCCCTGAAATTTTGGAAGTGGTGGATCTGACTGATCACACCACTGGCACGAATCCTTATATGTAAATTATGCCTTGGGGTCACGAATCACATTAAGTCGTTCTCTGACCCCAGCAAGTCTTTCAAGACTCAATTCCGCCGTAATGATTTTTTCCTCTTCCCCTGCATCTGCTAAAACTTCTCCCCATGGATCAATAATTAGAGAGTGACCGAAAGTTGAAAGCTTATCGTTATGTTTTCCCCACTGCCCTGGAGCGATGACATAACACTGATTCTCAATGGCACGTGCACGAAGAAGCGTATGCCAATGGGCCTTACCTGTTGGTACAGTGAAAGCAGCAGAAATGCTTAAAACATTGGCTCCTTGATAAGAGTAAGAACGGTAAAGTTCAGGGAAACGAAGATCAAAGCACACGGAAAGCCCAAGAGTGAAATCTCCAAGCTTCATCATCTTTGGCGTATTTCCGGGAGTATAAACAATTCCTTCATCAATGATAGTGTTACTTGAATGCTTACTTAAGTCGCATGAGAAGAGATTGATCTTATCGTAGTACTCAATAAGATTCCCTTGAGGATCAAAGTTAAAGCAGCGGTTCATCACTTTTCCATCAACCAGTGTTGCTGCTGTTCCTCCAAGAATATAGAGCCCAAAGTCTGAAGCGAGATTTTTTATATTTTGGTAGTGTTCGTTTTCTCCATCAACCAGATAAGGAGTCGGCTTTGTACCATCGGACATGGAATAAAATACTTCTGGTAAAAATACTGCTTCAACATTTTGCTCTTTAGCTTCGGCCAAAAGATTTCTGATAGTTGCCAGATTCTTGGCGGGCTCAAGCACAGATTGAAGTTGAAGTACTGCAATTTTCATAATGTATCCTTCCTCTTTAGATTTACCAAAGGCATCTTGAGTTATAAGATCTGCCTTATATGCATAAAAAGCTTCTTATTAATATCATTAAATTCCTGATAGCAGGAGGACTAATTGTCTGGCTCATCAGGTCCGGAAAACTCGACCTTAGTCTTCTAACAGATCTTATCGGTTTCCCTCTCGCCATTATCCTAGCTGTTATTCTTCAACTATTGAATTACCTCCTGGTTTCTTGGCGTTGGCGTTTAATTATTTCTTCCCGCTCAGAAGTAGCTCTCCCTTTAAAAGAGATTTTTAAAATTAACTGGATCGGGCAATTTTTTAGCTCTGTCCTTCCCGGTAGTGTCAGTGGTGATTTAGTAAAACTTTTCTACATTCAATCTATTGATCAGAATCTTTCTAAGAAATTTGTTTTTGCTTCTATCCTCATCGATCGCGTTATGGGGCTCTCGGGTCTTATTTTATTAGTGGGGATTAGTTCTCTTCTTTTTTCAAATCATATCCTCGCTTCAGCACCTAATATGGAAGGATTGTTAAAAATTAATTACCTCCTCTCATGTGCTGTCATTATTGGCCTTCTTCTCTTCTTCTTTTGTCACACTTTTGTTGAAAAGCTTCTCCAAGTCGGAAAAGAGAAAACTCCTTTCACGAAAATTTTCGATAAATTTCTTACTTTGTTTATGGATCTTGTTTCAATTAAACAACGAATGGTCAAAGCCGTTTTAATTTCTATTTTTATCCAACTGATTGCCGTTCTTCTTTTCTGGAGTTTAGTGGCACCATTTGTAGCTGAAAAAATGGACTTTATTCAGGCCCTGGCCTTTATCCCTATTGGACTCATGACTTTAGCACTACCGGTTGCTCCTTCAGGATTAGGAGTTGGACACGCTATCTTCCAGAAACTTTTTGAGTTTTCTGGAATTGATAATGGCGCATCACTCTTTAATTTATACTTTGTGGTTACCCTTGTTCTTCATTTATTCGGGGTCATCCCCTATCTTCTCTTTAAGAAGAAAAACTAGAAAACAAAGATTTTAGTAGGATCAATGTGAGAATAGTTCATTGATTTTGTTTTCAAGCTCTCAAGAGTTAACAGGAAGTTTAACTCTTCTTCAAAACTATTGAGCTTTCTTACTTTCTTAGATTGCTTCTTAAGAATTGATTTTACTGGTGTTGGTAGAGTGCAAATTCCACGTAGTAAAAAGAACTCTCCCTTGTATTTAATAACTCGACCAATAAAAAGATCCCCTTCAACTAAACCAATATGAGGGTGATCTTTTAAGAGAAGAATCTTTTCATCATGAAGAACATCTTTTAGAACAATTTGTTTTCTAAAATTAACTTTTGAGAATTCAAATAAAGAATGGTTCACATTAAGAAAGGCCTGGGATAAATCCCCTTCTAAGTCATTGTGGCGAATGTAATCTTCAATGACTTTAAGACCATCTTGTTTTCTATACTGGAAGAGATACCAGTCATTGAAACAATTCATTCTTGCTTCAAACTCATCGCGATCTTCGTCGAGTTTTCCTGTTAAAGAGAAATACTTTTCTTTCGCAGCTTTGAGCTCTTCAAAGTACTCACCTTGAGTATAGTGAACGAGAACTTTTTCTAAATGTTCTTTTAGGGTGTTTAGCATATGCTCTATTCTACTCCTCGACTTTTAGAACTGCCAAGAAGGCTTCTTGTGGGATTTCCACATTCCCTACCATTTTCATACGTTTCTTCCCTTCTTTTTGTTTTTCAAGAAGTTTTCTCTTACGGGAAACGTCTCCCCCATAACATTTTGCAAGAACGTTTTTACGGAGGGCCTTAACTGTTTCACGGGCAATGACCTTGGCCCCAATAGCTGCCTGAATTGCTATGTCGAACTGTTGTCGATCAATAACCTTCATTAATCTATGGGTAAGGTCTTTACCTTTTTGATGAGAAGTTCCACGGTGGGTAATCACCGAAAGAGCATCCACTTTCTCACCATTCAGAAGGACATCTAACTTAACCATGTCTGATTCCATATATTCATGGAGCTCATAATCCATGGAGGCATAGCCTTTAGAAAGAGACTTTAATTGGTCATAGAAATCAAACATCATCTCTGAAAGTGGAAGAAGGTAAATCAACTGCACTCTTTCTTCAGTAATGTAGTTGATGGCCTGTTGTTGGCCACGGCGATCTTCGCAAAGCTTAATAATCTTTCCTACGTATTCGTTCGGAAGGTGAATCGAAAGCTTCACAGTTGGTTCTTTAATCGTATCAACTTTTCCTGGATCAGGAAGTTTTGACGGGTTATCAACCATTATCGTTTCACCACTTGTCGTGATAACTTCATAATTACAAGATGGCGCTGTAGAGATAAGAGCGAGATTAAACTCTCTCTCAAGTCTTTCCTGGATAATATCCATATGGAGAAGTCCAAGGAATCCACAACGGAAACCGAAACCAAGAGCTTGAGAAACTTCTGGCTCATAAGAGAAAGAAGCATCGTTAAGAGCTAGTCTTTCAAGAGCTTCTTTGAGCTCTTCATATTCTTCTGAGACTACTGGGAAAATTCCGCAGAAAACCATTGGCTTAACTTCTTTGTATCCTTGCAGTGAAGGAGTTTGATCCTTCTTCGAAGAGTGGACAATAGTGTCACCAATTTTAATATCGCGAACAGTTTTGATTCCACAGATAATCATTCCTACTTCACCAGCTGTAAGCTCATTTACTTCCGAATAGAAAGGACGGTGAACAGCAAGCTTGATGACTTCGTAATCAAGACCTGAAAACTTGAAGTTAATTTTATCCTTCGGCTTTAATGTTCCTTCCATAATACGGGCAAGAACAACCACTCCACGATAAGGATCAAACCAAGAGTCAAAGATCAGGGCCTGAAGAGGATTATCACTTTTTCCCTTAGGAGCAGGAATTTTCTTAACGATTTCTTCTAAAAGAAGATCAACTCCAATTCCAGACTTTCCTGAAACAAGAGGTGCTTCCGAAGCATCAAGACCAATAACGTCTTCAACTTCTTTCTTCGCCTTATCAGGATCTGCGTGAGGTAGATCAATTTTATTAATGACTGGAATAATTTCGAGATTATTCTCAAGGGCCATATAAACGTTAGCAAGAGTTTGGGCCTCAATTCCCTGAGAAGCGTCAACAATTAACAACGCTCCTTCGCAAGAAGCAAGAGATCTAGAAACTTCGTAAGTAAAGTCCACGTGTCCCGGAGTATCGATAAGATTGAAAGAATAAGTTTTACCATCCTGGGCCTTATAACTTAGACGAACCGTCTGGGCCTTAATAGTAATTCCACGTTCTTTCTCAAGATCCATATTATCAAGCAAACGATCTGTCTTTTCACGATCGGTGATAGATTTAGTCATCTCAATAATTCGATCTGAAAGAGTCGATTTACCGTGATCAATATGAGCAATAATTGAAAAGTTTCGAATTAGACTTGTGTCCATAGTGACTGCTTGACCCTTTGTAGGAATTTAAACTGCGGGTCAAGCATACACTAAATGGTCCGATTAAACAAAAACTTCGGTAGAAATAATCATCATGTAATAATCTAAGGTTGATTCTTTTGCCCTGATTGGAAAAACATTGGCATAGCCATGGAAGGCATCCTCTTGGGTCTCTTCAAAGGTATGTTCCCCGGTAGCTGGATCAACAGTCACCTTTCTTTTAGGGATTATAATTTCCGCATTTTCAATTTTTGAGCGGCGCTTTATCGCCAATTCAAAAGTTCCAATGATCGAAGTTGGCATTACAGTATCAGAAATATTCTTATTAATAATATCATCGGATTGAACTTCAAGGAGTGTGTACATCGGGTTGTTCATATAAGTTACATCACCCTGAGCATTGGCGATCATGATGTTTTTCTTCACCATGTTAGCCAGAGTGTCGAACTTACGTCCTTCGAGAGAGATTCTTTCTGCTCGAAGCTGTTCAAACTTTTTCATACTGGTAATCATTTTATTTAGTTCTCGGGCCAATTCTCCAATTTCGTCATTCTGATTATAGTAGATTGAAACATCGAAGTTACAGTCCTGAAGCTCTCTGACGGCATCGTTAATTTTTTTAAACGGCAAGGATATTTTCCCCGGAATAACCAGAGCAATCAAAATAGTTCCCAAAAAAGTGATGATGAGAGCTATCAACATATAACGGCGAGTTTCCCCAATAATACTCTTAACTTGTTTATCTCGCTGCTCGTTTTGAAAATACTGTATATCCTGAAACTCGGAGAAGGCTTCAAGTATCTTATCCGTTAACTCATTGACGGTAGAAATCCCGCCTCCTTCTCGATAAAAAAGCGAGGACTTTCCCACCACCGTTTTAAGGGAGTCAACATACCCTTGCATTTTAGAAATAATTTTCTTGGCCTCAATCTCTGTATAATAACTGTCTAAGCGCTGAAGTTGAGATTGAACCGACTCAGTAAGGGCTTCAAGCTTTTTGAGGTCTTCAACTGTAGGTCTTGTGGTTAAGATTTTCTTCTGCATCTTTAAAATAGAAACGGCAGAAATCCTAACCTCATCGGTGAGTAAAGAGATCTTGTTCGAATTAACGGTAATGTTTGAGATCTGGGTATTTAAAGAATCAAGAAAAAAGAAAACCGTAAACCCCATGGCCACAACAATCAAAGTCGCTACGATAAAACAAGATTGGATTCGTGCCTTTAAGGACATATACATAACTTACTCCTAGCCCTGTGCCAGATCATCAAATAATCGATCTAGATTTTTTTCGCTTCCAACAATGACAACAACATCATCAGCTTCAATCACATCCATCGGAAGTGGGGAATCATTAATGACGACCCGATAGCTCGCCTTCCCTTCCTCTGTAATATAAGGAACTCTTTTCTGCAGGGCCACGATATTGAGAGAATAGTTTTGTCTGATTTGAGACTCAACGAGAGTCTTTCCTTCAAACATTTTACCGAGTTTAAGTTCTACAATTGAGTAACCTGCAGCAAAGTTATAACGCTGAAGAACGTGAGGAGCAGCAATTTTACTCGCTACAATCTCTCCCATTTCCTCTTCAACTTTAATAATTTCTGATGCTCCAATTTCCCTTAGAACATGCTCATGAAGTTGGTTTCTCGCTCGAGCAATCACTCGCCCCACTCCCAGCTTTCTCAACATAGCAACGCAGAGAATACTAATTTCAATGTTATCTCCCATCGCTACCACTGCTGTATCAACATCTGAAATATTAATGGCACGCAATGACCTCTCTTGAGTCACATCTAAACAAACCGCATGAGAAACACGATCTTTAATTCGGTCAACAAGATCCGGATTGGAATCAATAGCAAGAACTTCTGTGCCTTTTTCAAAAAGCCGTGCTGCTGTTTTAGCGCCAAAAGTACCTAGTCCAATTACTGCTACAATCATAAATTATCCTATGAAAATTTTCCCTTCCGGGTATTCTACTCTTTTGGGTACTGCTGCCCTACTTCCGATAGCAAGAACGAGAGTGAGAGGACCCACCCTTCCAACAAACATAATTAGAGCGATCCATAATTTTCCGGCCGTACTTAAGTATTCTGTAATGCCTAATGAGTTCCCGACCGTAGAGAATGCAGACACACACTCAAAGAAAATATCCATAAAGCTCTTATCTGGTTCAAGCCACATCATGACAAGTATAGAAGTAGAACAAATTATTAAAGAAACGACAAAAATAGCAATGGTCTTGACGACTACTTGTGGAGAAATCCTACGTTCAAAGAACTCCACATGTTTTTTACCCCTAAGAGTAGCAGTGATTGACTGAATGAGAATAGCAAAAGTCGTCGTTTTAATTCCTCCCCCAGAAGAACCAGGAGATGCGCCAATGAACATCAAAATAATAAGGAGATAAATGGTATGCGGATGAAAGGAGTCAATATCCAAAGTGTTAAACCCCGCCGTTCTAACAATCACTGAATGAAACAGTGACGCATTAAAACGATCCCAAAATGTAAAGTCCCTGAAGGCATTAAGGAACTCGGTGAAGAAAATGTACAGTGTTGAGAGTCCTAAGATTGAAAAGTGTGTCGTAAGAACAATCTTAGAATGCAGAGTTAGTTCTCTGACTGGCCTCTTATTTCGGATCAAATTTGTAATGTCCTTCATTACAGCAAAACCAATCCCTCCAGTCGTTACTAAGGCCATTACCGTGTATTGAATAACTTTAGAATGCTGAAAGTCTGCAAGAGAGTTAGGAAAGAGAACAATACCCGCATTACAAAAAGCTGAAATGGCATGATAAAATCCATAATACATACTCTGACCTATTTCATAGCCCTCTTGATAGAAAGCTAAAGTCAAAACTATCGCCCCAATAAATTCTACGGCCAAGGTATAGCGAATAATATCAATAATCAGTTCAAACAATTCCTCAGAACTTGAGGTATCAAGCACGTCTTGCATTATAATCTGCTCTCTCATCTGAAGACTTTTTCCCATCATCACGGCCATAGAGCTAGATAAAGTCATAATCCCTAATCCTCCCACCTGCAGGAGAATGAGGATAATCATTTGTCCAAAGATGGACATGTCTTCAGCAATGGAAACGGTACTCAGTCCAGTCACACAGGTTGCTGAAGTGGCCATAAAAAAGGCATCAACAAACCCAAGACTTTTCCCGGAGACGGTACTCACCGGCAAAGCAAGTAAGAGCGTTCCTACAAGTATCCAAGAACCAAAAGAGATTAAAACGACTTGGGCCGGTTGAAGTTTTAAACGAAAGAAAAAAGAACTGGTCGGTGCAGGATTAATGAATGAATATTTTTCTTCTTTCTTCTCGTAAATTGAAATGACTGAAGAGAAAAGATGAACAGCAGAGAGCCAGTAAAGAAACTCTAAATCTCCCCAGGTAATGAGCATAGGGATAAAAATAATAACTGAGAAAATATACTTTCGAATAAATTCTTCAAAGGTTTCACATTTCAAAAAGTTTGAAGCAAGTGAGATAAAGAGCACTGCAGGAACGATGAACAAAGCAGCGGAAAATATATCTTGAGCGGGAAGCTTTTCGAGTAGGTGCGGAAAACTTTCCGACTTCTTTAATGTGTAAATAAATATAAAAACGCCATTAAGGAAAAATTCTAAGAGCAATGGCAGTCTTCCCATCATATAATTCATAAAATTGATTTTACGCCGTTTTGTAAAAAATTATAGGATTTGTTCATGTCTTCTCAGCAGTTAATCCCTTTCCACATCACTTCCATCGACAGCCTTGGTCAGGGCGTGAGTAAAATAACTGACAAAGTCACTTTTGTCCCTAAAACATTACCGGAGGAAAAAGGCCAAGCGCGAATTGTGGCCGAAAAGAGCAAGATCGCTTTTGCCCACGTCGAAAAGATTGAGCAAACCTCTGCCCGAAGAACTCCCTCCCCTTGTCCGCATTTTAACCAATGCTCAGGTTGTCATTACCTGCATACGGATTACTCCTATGAGATTGAGTTAAAACTAGCGGGAATGAAGAACCTCTTTCGCCATTACCCCGACTTAAACCATCAGGTAATTCAAGCCCCCTCCCGCTTAGGCTACCGTAACAGGATGCAGCTTCATTACGATCTTGAATCCCAGAAACTAGGACTTCTAGATATCAACAGAGAAATCTTAGAAATTCCATCCTGCCTTATTGGGAGACCTGAAGTTTCCCAGATGATTAAAGACCTCTATCATCAAAAAAAATGGCTTAAACTTGCTCCCCCAAATATTAAAAAGGGTCATCTGGAAGTTTATTTTCATCAAAATGAGTTAAAGCTTAGCTGGAATCGTCCTTATTCCGAGGGAGGGTTTACCCAAGTCAACGCGGAAATGAACCAGCAGTTAAAAGAAAAGATCAGACAAGCGACTAGCAATTTAAGGCCTAGGATGGTTTTGGACCTCTTTGCCGGCGACGGGAATCTTTCCGACAACCTTCAATTTGAGAGAAGACTCTGCGTTGATATGTATCAAAAAAGCATGCCCGCTAGCTTTCTTTCATTAAATCTCTACGGAAAGCAGGCACTAGAGACTGTTTCTAAGAAACTTAAAGATACTCAAGTGGATCTTTTAATACTTGATCCCCCACGTTCAGGGCTTAAGAATTTGAAGGAGTGGCTAGAAAAGCTTAAACCTCAACATGTGGTCTATGTGAGCTGTGATCCCCATACCCAGATTCGCGATATCCTCCCTCTTACAAATTATCAAATCAAAGAGTCATGGATGTTGGATCTTTTTCCCGCTACTTTTCACTTTGAAACGATGGTAATCTTAGAGAGAAATAACTAATTTTTCTTTTTTACAAAAATGCATTGCCCCCATAGAATAATAGCTAATGGTTTTTGTTTTGGAGGGACATATGACAAGTATTCGTCGTCACAAGATTCGAAGTGTGATTTTTTTATTTGCGCTGCTTGTTCTTTGTTCTTGCTCATCTCATGAGAAAAGACTCAAAGATAGACGTGCTGCCCTTTATTTTGGCGCTGGAACACAAAGCTTAATAGATCAAAAATATACTGACGCTCTCAATTCTTTATTAAAGGCCAATGAGATGGATCCTAAAAATCCTGAAATTCTCAATAACCTTGCCATGGCCTATTACTTTAAAGGTCAAACCGATCTTGCCATTAATACTTTAAATGAAACCATAAAAATTGATCCTAAAAACTCTGATGCCAAAATCAATTTGGCCTCTATTATTTATCGCCAAGGTGAAGTAGAGAAAGCCGTTAGTCTTTATAAAGAAGTTCTGAAGGATCTTACTTATGAAAAGCAGGCCCGTACTTATTTCAACCTCGCTGCTATTGAGATCAACCATTATAAAAACAAAAAGCGTGCAGAAGAATATTTGAACCTGGCCATTAAAGAAGATGAGAACTTTTGTTCCGCTTATACCGTTCTAGGGAAAATGTACTTTGAAAGAGGTCAGTTCAAAACGGCCCTAACAAATTTCAGAAGTGCTGGTATGGGAATATGTTTTAATGATCCTATCCCACACTACCTATCAGCTTTAACTTTAATTAAACTTAATCGCTACGATGAGGCACGTATAAAGCTCTCTGAGATTAATAGCCGTTTCACTCAAACGGTTTATGGGATTAAGGCGAGATCATTAATGATGGAAATTCAGCATAACAGTTCCTCATCAATCTCAAAGGATCTTGAGTCGCCGATAAATCTCAATAACATTGATCTATAAGTAAAGGATTGTTTAATGGATCAGGAAAATGAATTAAGTCTTGGAGAATATCTTAAGAGATCACGAGAACAGGCCAATTTTTCAATTGAAAAACTTTCTCTGAAAACAAGAATCAACGGAAACATCCTTAGAAGCCTCGAAGCTGATGACTTCAAGAATCTTCCTAATCCTGCATACCTTAAAGGATTCGTTCTCAATTATGTAAAAATGTTTTCATTGGATGAAGCTACTGCCATACAAAAACTGGAAGAAAGCTATCAAGAGAAAACAGGGACTCCTTACCCTTCCCTAAGTCCTAAGACTGCAACACCAGCAATCAAAAAGACCAAACAAGATACTGATGAATTACTCAATAAGAGTGAAAGTATCATTGATACAACTAAATCATTTATGCCTTTTATCATTGGGGCCATTGTTATTGCTGCAAGTTTTGGCGGTTATAAAGTTGTCTCCAACATGATTAATCAGGAAGCCAAATCTCACAAAGAAGGCGACATCGTTGAAGTAGAAGATGTCGATGATGCTCAAAGTTCTGAAGGAACCACTGAGACTGCTCCCGCTGAAGTTCCCGTTCAGGCAGAACCAGAACCACAACCAGAACCTGAGCCGGAACCTGAGAAAGTAGAAGAAACTCCTGTTGTCGTCCCTCCAAAACCTCAGCCTCAACCTGAGAAAAAAGCGGAGACAAAGACGAATAAGGGTAAAAGAAATTTCCCAACGATAGAGTTTAAAAGTATCCCTACAAAACTTTATACGTTGAAACCTGAAGCTCCCGAAAATAAGGATGACTCACTTATGCCTCGAAGTTATAAGGCAAAGCTTGATCCTGAACAGCAAAACCTCTACATCCATGCCCTCACTGGAGAGACATGGGTAAGCTATAAAGTTGATGATGAACCCATACAAAATGAATTTATCAGAGAAGGAAAAGCTTTATTCCTTCAGGGTAAAGTCGTCCGTATGTTCTTTGGAAATATTAATGTGACTAAGATTTTCTTAAACAACACTCTTATTGATGCTCCATCTAACAGTGGGGTGAAAACTATCGTTTTCCCTCAAAGCGCTGCTAGTAATTTCCAGCGTCCTCTTTTCCCACGCTCGGCCAATGGTGTTCTTTATACTTCAGAAGAATATAAGGAGAAAATGAAAGAGGAAGAGCAAAAGATTGGCAATCCTTAGGATTGCCAATCAAGTTTTTTATAGAAATTAATTCCCAGGAAAACCATCACAATTGTAGGACTGAAAACGGCCAATGGAATTGGAATAGTCCCACTACGGGCCAAACTCACTAATGAGAAGAACATACCATAATAAACAATCAAGCAGACAAGTCCGACAACACCAGAGTTGTTCTTCTTTCCTCTCGTTCCGGTAATTCCAAGAGTGAAACCAAGGAAACAGAAGACAAGACAAATCAAAGCCCCATTGATGCGATTCCAATACTCATATTTAGCATTGAAAAACTCTTTGGCATTGAAGTCATAGGCCGCGCGAGCTTCTTGAGGGGTCATCTTAAGGACTTGAGCAAGCTCTTTAGAGCTGAGCATGGTTTCTTTAATGTCAAAGCTATCCTTAAATTGTCCCTGTGAGATAGGAAAGACATACTCATCAAAAAGAATCTTCTCCACAGCTTCTTCGTTATCTTTGGCCACAATATTGCCATCAAATAGATTCAAAGTAAGTTTCTCAGTTAAAGTATCTGGGTTTCGATCGAATTTAAGTTCCCCTCTTTTAGCAAAAACCACCCGATCTTTACCAGTCTTAGGTTCTGCCACATGTAAAAAGACTTCTCGGAGGTTTCTTCCATACTTGGTGGAATGAGTAGCAAACATTGTGACATCAGGAATGGCCGTAAAGAACTGACCTTCTTTGATTCCGGCCAAAAGTCCACTTGAAGCCAAGTAATTTACTTTTTGGCGAAAGGATTTATTTGAAGCAGGAATAATATTTTGATTAAGTTGGTACACGCTTAAGGTCAGGATAGTGGCAATTAACAAAAATGGTATCAAAACTGAGACTTTTGTCATTCCACCTGCTCTCATGGCAATGTATTCAGAGTCGAGAGAGATTCTATTCAGACAGTAGATAATAGAAAAAAATACTGCAATGGGTAATGAAAGAGGGATAAATGTTAGCGCAATATTGCCGATGAGTCCCATAACAAACAGAAACGAGATATCTCTAGTGACCAAAACTTCCATTAAACGGAAGAGTTCAAACGTTAGTAGAAAGCATATAAAAAAAGCAGAACTAACCAAGAGTGGCAGAATAAACTGGGCAGCCAGATATCTTTGTAATAAAAGTTTCATAATTACAACTTACATGAAGTTCACGTTTCATTCAATAAATGGCATTATAGGCTAAATTTTAAAAGGAGTACTCATGAATATTAAATTAGATACTACTGGGGATCAGTTTCTTAACTGCGATCTCAAAATCCTAACGGCTTTCCAAGTTGAGGTTTCTACTTCAAAAGGAAAAAAGAAGAGTGCAAAGACAACAGAGTCTCCTGTTTCAATCGCCCACTGGGGCAATAAGACTCTCGTTGAAGAGTTCATGGGACTAAGAGCTGCTGCAACCTTCAAGGCCAGCAAAGATGAGACTCTTACTTTTACAGGTCCTCTTGGGGAAACAGTTCTTGTTGTTGGACTAGGAAATAAAGAAAAGTTTGATGATGAGTCCATCCGTAAATCTGTGGCCAAAGCTTATAAAGCGAATGCTTCTAAGTACTCTACCATCGGTATTGATGTGGAAGGATTCAACACTATTGAAGATGACATCCAAACAGTCGCTCTGATTGCTGAGTCAATCGGTATGTGTGACTACTCTTACGAGCAATACAAATCAAAGAAACAAGAAAAGTCAGATTGTACAGTTTTCTTAGCTGTTGATAAAAAGAATGCTCCTAAGATTCAAAAAGAACTAGCTTCTGTTAAAAACATCACCTCTTCAATCAACGTTGCTCGTGATTTTGTTAACGAAGTACCAAACGTTCTTAACTCTGTTGAGTATGCTAAGCGTGTTGAAGCAGACGTGAAGAAGAATCTTAAAGGTGTAAAAATCAAGATTCTTAACAAAGCTCAACTGAAAAAAGAAAACATGAACCTTTTCCTAGCA
>CAYWMU010000020.1:0-25519 GCA_964459395.1 uncultured Bacteriovorax sp. | reverse complement strand
TCATAAAAGATTATTACACTTACAGATCAATCTTATAAAAACATTGTTAGGCCTGGAACAATCTTGGATAAGATAGAAGAAAGAATTAGTCTTTAGTGATTTCTCTTATACAATCTATAGGACATACTTCTTGGCATAGACTGCAGTGAGTACAGCTCCAGGTGTCAATGAGGTAGGTTGAGCCGTCGGTAAGGATCGCATCTTCTGGACAGATTAAGCGACAATTATCACAGCTAACACAAATAGATGAAATTTCTAAACGAACTTGGCCCATGAAAGTATTATAAGGCAAAATGGATATGGAACAATTGAAAGTAAGAAAGAAAGGAATGATTGTCATAAATTGCATTTTTTATCTGACTCTTTCCTTTTTATTCGTTTATCTTCAGTTCGCTTATCGCTCTCATGTAACCCCTTTTTCGTTTCTGTACCTTCAAAAAAGTGTTGAACTATTTTGGTACATTGTTGCCACACTTTTGGTGGCGTCATTCTTTTTATGGCGACATCACAAGTATTGCACTTGGTTCTTCGGACTTTCGACTTTTCTTATCGGATTTAAGATTCTGGAAGGGCTCTTTATTGAGTTCAATAAAATGATTGTAGTGACGTTCTTCTTTTATATCGTCATTTCATACTTTCTTTATCAGTTACTTCAACAGTATCTAAGATCTGCACGCCTTAATGCCAACTATCAGGGTCATGACCTCTTTGACCCTCTCTTGAATTCCCTTCAATGTAGTATTCGTACTGATCAAGAAGAGATAGAGGGAGTTCTTACTAATTGGGATGAAGAAGGTTGCTTTGTGAAGCTTGCCGACCTGCCAAAACGCAAATTAAAAAAAGTTGAGCTCATCATCCGTTTTCAAGGAAGAGAATTCATTGAGAAAGGGGAAGTTGTTGCTCAGTCTTTGTCGTTAAAGGGAGTTGGCATAAAATTAAATAATAGTTTTAAAGACCTAAAAGTATTTAATTGGAACGAATTCATTGAATTGGTTGATGAATTAGGCTTTGATCCAAAAAGGTTAAGATGAAAAGATTTACCCTCATCATGCTTTTTATTATTGCTGTGGTTTCTTGTTCTGAAAGAGATCATAGCCCTGAAGGTACGCTCAAAGAATTTATCGATGCGCGTGTAGGAAAAGTTGTTAATCGCGACTTTGTTCTGGAACGAGTTACAGGGAAAATGAAAGAAAACCTTGAAGCGATGACTGATGAAGACTTTGCGAAGTTCTCTGATTTAAGAAACACAAAGAGAAGTTCATTTAAGATTTTGTCTAAGTCCTGCCAAGAAGAAAAATGCTTTCTGACATATTCACTTGGGTATAATACAAGTGATGAGTTTGCTACAGAAGTTAAAAAAATAGCAGAAATGACTCAAGTTGAGGGTAAGTGGTATATTGAAGATATTTCGAATATTAAAACTTACCACGAATCGATAAAACCGATTAATCCTTTAGAATAATATCCGATAAGAAAGTTGGAGGACTCATGAGTAAATCCAACTTTCTCAATTTTCTTGTCGAAGAGACACTTAAGCTTCATTCACAGACTACTTCTTTCTGCGACTTAGAAAGAAAGTTGATTGATTATGATATTCTTTTTCTCAGGGGAGAGTTCGTTCCCCAGATTCAGATGCTACGCTTTCAAAGTCACTGGGGAATGATAGATATTCCTATTAACTGGTCATGTTTTAATTTAGAGCAGGGGCAGGACTATTATTGGGTCAGAGCTGGAGATCCTGAAGAAACTTTGCTGAAAGTGATGGCAAAAAAATGGGACTCACAGGTTAATTCGTTGTTAATCATGCAGGCCGAAGGCTACTGTTACATTATCGGTTTGAAAGAAAGCGATGAGTTTTACCTCAGAGACCTGATTAATCCACAAGAGATTTTAACAAAAGCTGCATAAAAAAGGCCCCTCATTCGAGGGGCCTATCCGTTTTTTGATGTGTGTGTAATTTCAATTAAAGTGCCATATAATATTGTTTAAGCATCTGAGCATCGACTTCTAGGTTAGGAGAGTTACAGATAACGTAACCTTTGCAATCCATATCCTTCAACGCCTTCATTAACTCTTTCCAGTTGAACTTTGATTTCTCAAGGTTAAGGTGTTTTAAGTCACCCTTAGAGTTAGAGCTTATTCCAGAGATATGAATATGCATTTCATCGAGTGCTTTAGCACCAAGTTCGTTCTTTAAAGTCTCTAATGTTTCGCAGAAACCATTGTAGTCATTCACGGTTCCTGTACGAGCGTAGAGGTGAGAGAAGTCCATACAAGGTTTACAGCTTACAACTGATTTAGAGAGATTGATTAACTCTTCAAGTGAACCAAACTGAGAAGTTTTACCAGTAAGTTCAGGGCGAAGTTCAATTTCAATATCTAAACGAGAAAGTCGTTCTTCAATAACGTTGAGTGATTTTTCAACAAGGTCAAAAACGTCATAAGGAGAATCTTTCATGTAAAAAGCTGCGTGGAAAGTCATAGACTCAGCTCCACAAAGATCAGAGATCTTAGCTGTCTGAATAATGCGCTCTACAGAAGAGTCAATTTTATCTTGCTCACGAGCGTTTAAATTAATGTAGTAAGGGCCATGTGAAGTAAGAGGAATTCCTAGTTCGTAAGATACTTTACGAAGGGCCGAAGAAACTTCTTCTTTCATGCGTACGCCATGAGCGAACTCAAGCTGCATACAATCAAGTCCAAGCTCGTGAATTCGTCTAACCCCTTCAACTGGATTGTTTTTCTTGAGAGTGCTATTAGGAACACCAGCAGTACCAAACAATAAACGATCAAATGCCATTGAGAGTCTCCTTTCGGAAAAAACAAGCTAAAATATTTTGTCTATCCAATCATCTTTACGCTTAAGACAACTTTGACAACCTTGTCCCAGACCATAGGCCCTGGCCAATACATCAAGATCAACAGATCGAGTGTCAGCGAATAAATGACGAATATCAGCTACATCCACACAAAAACACTCACAGATTAAAATGTCATCATCTAGTAAGTCATTTTGACTTAAAAGGTCATCTACTTGATCAATGAGCTGAATGAAGTCTTTATCCATTTATCCATTGCTTGGCGTCAAATTGTTTACCTAATTATAAGGCGCACCGACTTATAGCTCGATGGTCCATTAAAGTCTATGAAGAAAGTTTTGGAGTGTAATAAAGTAATACAAATAACTTTTATGAAGTGCTAAAATAGTGAAAATATTAATAGTTATCCTTGGTTTGAGAGATGTTGGCCAATTTCATCCTGATTGTTTTTTTATTATTTATCATCCTGGTCTGTTGGCTAATATTTAGCGGTTGGTTGCTGATTTGTTCGCTGCTAGTAGTCGTCGTTTTCGCTGTGCTTATTTGGAATTATTCAGATAAGGCGATCCTCTATCTTTTAGGGGCCAGGGAAATAATGAGTACTGCTGAACCTGAGTTTTTTAAGGAGGCGACGCAGCAGGCTTATAAGCTAAATTTGCAGGCCCCTTCTCTTTATTTTTATGATGGTTCTTTTCAAAGGGCCTTTGTTCTCCAAAATGGGGATAACGTTTCTCTTGTTATTTCTAGGTCCTTACTTACAGAGGCCCAAAAAAGTGAGTTTGGAGCTATTTGTTTCTCACTTCTTTTGCAAGCAAAGAAAAACTTGGCGGCTTCCCGTACTAAGGGCATGTTTATTTTGGGCCTAACCTCATGGCTCGTTCATGGTCTAGGTAACATTCTGGGAAAACTAATACCTTCGCCGCATGGTAAAGAGGTCATTGGTTTAATTGTGAATTACTTCCTCCATCCATGGCTCAAAGTTAACTTTCATCTTTTCATTGGCCATCGTTATTTTAAAAAGCTTTCTACTCATCTTGAAAGATTCCCTCAAGAGAATGAAGAACTTACAAAGTTTTATCTTCGTTTAAGATACCCCGAAGATATACACTCAAATCTTTCACGTAGATTAATGGAGCTTTTTTCAGGTAAGCGATCACTTCATTATCAGAATATATTAAGCTTAGAGCTATTGCCCCATGAATGGGACTATTATCAACAATACCAGGAAGGTTTAAGTGATAAGGAAGTTGCGAGAGTTTGAATTAAGTAAGTTTGCACCTCTATTAGTAACTCTCTCATTTATTTTTATATTGATTCAGTACTCCTTTCACCCATTGGAGTCTGTTTTTTTAGACTTTTGGACTAAGTCTGATTTTATTAGCACTAAGATTGAATCACCTATCGCTCTCGTTTATCTGGATGAAGAAAGTGATCAGTTTTTAGGGGATTCTTATCCTTATACTTATGCTACTCACTCTCGGTTTCTGAAACGTCTCATTCAGGATGAACCCGCACAAATTATTTACTTTGTTCATTTGCAAGATCCTACGATTAAAGAAGAAGAATCTCATCAACAGCAAGTTCATGATCTCATCAGGGGCTTTGATCCTGATAAAAAAAGATTTCGCTTTGGAACAGAGTTAGATGTTTTTGGAGAAACTCTTCCTCCTGAAAATTTAAAAGATCTTGGTTATAGTTTTTCTCAGCTCTATAAAGATCAATTAATTTTTGCTCGCGATGAAGTTGTAAGAAGGGCCATTTTAAATGTCAGTGGTGATGATTCACTTCATCTGATGAGTGCAAAATTATTACGAGAGAAGATGGGATTGGAAGTACTAGATGCTGCCAGTTATCCCGGCTCGTATTATAGTACAGAAGCTGAAGCTAATTTTGCCCTCTTTAAATATGGCCCAAACCCAATAGATGAAAACCTTCCATCTGTTCCGTTTCACAAAGTGGCCGTAGGAAATTTCCCAAAAAACTTTTTCAAAGATAAAGTTGTATTAGTGGGACCGAAGTACCTTACCAATCCTTCAGACTTCGTCTTTACTCCATTCAACAAGGAAGCTTTAAAAACTCCGAAACTAGCGGTGCACGCTCAGATTATCGACTCATTAGCATTTAAGAAAACTATTACCGATGTACCAGAACTAGTATCGCAAATTCTTGCCTTACTTATCTCGGTGTTTCTTTCACTAATCATTTCTAAGGTTCAACCGGTGAAAGGTCTGATGGTGACTATTTCATTGATTGTGGGAATTTTAGTATTAAGTTACAGCTTTTATAGCTTGTGGGGCATTTGGTTTAAGCTCTCTCATACTGTTCTCAGTATTTTCGTTGTTTATTATATTTGGGTGCCTTTCAGGGCCATCGAGGAGTATCAGACTCGCTATGCTATTCAGGAGGAATCCAAGCTTCTGAAAAAAGTGGATCATTTAAAACAGAACTTTATTTCTTTGATGAGTCATGACTTAAAAACTCCCGTCGCTAAAATTGCAGGGATCACAGATATCCTTAAAATGAAAGTGAGTGATAAAAGTGAGCAAGGAGAGTTAGTTGATAACATAATGGAAGCTACCAAAGAGCTGAATAGTTTCATTAACTCAATCCTCGACTTAACTAAAATCGAATCACAAAACCTAACACTCAAGAAAGAATCAAAAGATATTAATAAAATTATTGAGTCAACAATTGATAAACTGAGCTTTGAGGCCAGTGCCAAAAAAATTGAAATAGAGTCTGATCTCTCACCTCTATATCCTATTGAAATAGATGTTGTATTAATGAATCGGGTAATATCGAACTTGATTGAAAACGCTTTAAAGTATTCTGGAGAAAATAAAAAAGTCTTGGTTCGCTCGTGGGATGATGCTCAATGGGTTTATATAGAAATAAAAGATAACGGACCTGGTATTAACCCTGAAGAGCTGAATCACATTTTTGATAAATTCTATCGGGTAAAAAATGATTCCACGCATGTGATAAAAGGGTCGGGACTTGGGTTATACTTAGTGAAGTACTTTATTGAACTACATAATGGGGTTATTACTGCCACCTCTGAGCTTGGTGAAGGAACTTCGTTTATAATTAAGTTAAAGAATGAATAGGGGCTATCAATATGCATAAAGTTTTAGTTGTTGATGATGACAAGGTTTTGCAACAAAACGTCAAGCAAGCGCTTGAGTTTCATCACTTCGTTGTTGATGTTGCTGATAATGGAAAAGAGGCAGTCACCAAAGTTTATGGTCAGAAATACGACTTAGTAGTAATGGACGTAAACATGCCAGAGATGGATGGTATAGAAGCCCTTACTGAAATCAAGAAGCATGATCCGACTGTCATTGTGCTGATCCTTACGGCCTATTCAAATGTAACAGATGCTGTGAAAGCGGTTAAAGAAGGTGCCTTCAATTATTTAGAAAAACCTATTAGTTCAGATAACCTTGTTGCCCTTATTAAACGTGCTCTTAAAGCAAGGTCGATGGTAGAAACTGTAGGCTTCTCTTCTCCAACTTTATCAATCGGTGATTCTGGCTCAGACAAATTTGTTGGTGAATCAAATGCGATGAAAAAAGTTTTTGATGTCATCTCAAAGCTTGCCAAAGTTAATACTCCTGTTCTTATTCGTGGTGAGTCTGGAACAGGTAAAGAGCTTGTTGCTAAGGCCATTCATTATAATTCTCCTCGAAAAGATGAGAAGTTTGTGACGATCAACTGTGGAGCAATTTCAGAAAACCTGATTGAGTCAGAACTCTTTGGCCATGAGAAGGGAGCTTTCACAGGAGCTGATCAAAGAAAAATTGGAAAGTTTCAGTTCGCTGAAGGCGGAACTATTTTCTTAGATGAGATCGGTGATATCTCAGCGGCTATGCAAGTTAAGCTCCTTCGAGTTCTTCAAGAGAAAACATTCATGCCGGTTGGCTCGAATCGAGAAATCAAAGTAGACGTAAGAATAATTGCGGCTTCTCATAAACCTTTCGAGGAAATGATTAAAGAAGGAACTTTCAGAGAGGACTTGTTCTACCGACTTAATGTTCTTCCTGTTTATCTTCCACCTTTAAGAGAAAGAAAAACAGATATCCCTCATCTGGTAAATCACTATGTAAGTTATTTTAATAATGTTCATAGCCTTCAAATTAAAGAGGTTGATCCTAAGGCCACTGAGGCTTTGATGAATTATTCTTGGCCAGGAAACATTCGTGAATTAAGAAATATCATTGAACACTGTTTTATTATGGAGTCTTCCGACACGATTCATGTGACTTCTTTACCTGCCGTTGTTCTAAAAGATCAAAAGCAAAACATCACTGAAACTGAAGACTCAACAGATCAGGGTATTATTGATCTTGAAGAGATTCAAAAGTCTGTTCTTGATAACCAACCTCTTAATGAAGATGAACCAACCTTTAATTTTGATGCTAAGTTTAGTGACGGGAAGCTAGATTTTGCTCTTGCCAAAGATCAATTTGAAAGGGAATTTATTATTCAAGCGCTGAAGATGAATAAGGGTAAGATTAATCAGACTGCTCTTAATGCAAATATTCCTAAAAAGACTCTTCTGCGAAAGATTGAAAAATATGAAATTAATCCAAAGGATTATTACTAATGGCCCGTTTTTGGACTTTATGCCTTGTAATGGCAACTCTCATTTTAGCTGACCAGTTTACTAAAGGAGCAATTCAATCGTCCTTTCAGTGGGGAGAAACCCTTCCTGTGATCGAAGGTTTTTTTAGCCTCGCCTATGTCCGCAATACTGGTGCAGCTTTTGGATTTGGTGCCGGAGGACCTGAATGGTTTAGAGTTATTTTCTTCTTAATTCTTCCGGTTCTTTTCTGTGGTTGGATCTTTTATATGTTGGTTAAAACTATCAAAGGCCCTTTCTATCTTTCTTTGGCCTATAGTTTGATTTTAGCTGGTGCAACTGGAAACCTTATTGACCGGTTCTACCTTGGTTATGTTGTGGATTTCCTCCTTTTTTACTGGAAGGATGAGGCAAACCATTTCCCTGCCTTTAACGTTGCCGATAGTTGTATTACAATAGCTGCCTTTTTGCTCATCTATGATTTCTTTGTTCAGGCCAAATTAGCTAAGAACAAAGGCGAAGATAATGCTTCCAATTCTGTTTCAGAATAATAATTTTATACTTTATTCATATCCTCTCCTCATGGGTCTTGCCTGGGGAGTTGGATATCAATACTTTTTTAGACATATTGATAATAAAGATCGTCTTAGGGCCCAGGTTTTTTTCTGGGGTATCTTTATCAGTGCTTGGATTGGTGCCAAGACTTTTTTTATTATCACCTCAAGTGCTCACCTTACTTCCGAATTCATCAACAGTGCTAACTTTTGGATGGGGGGAGGTTTTGTTTTCTATGGTGGTTTAATTGGTGGAGCTTTATTTGCTCTCACTTATCACTTTATTTGGCCCCTTCCTTTCACTTGGATAAAGTCCACGCTTGTGGCCCTCACTTTGGGTCATGGTATTGGTAGAATAGGATGCTTTCTTGCTGGCTGCTGCTACGGGGATATCACAACGGCGTGGTGGGGGGTTCATCTACATGGGCAGGATCGCCATCCTACTCAGTTAATTGAAGCATTCTTTCTCCTTTCCTTGGCCTATGGACTTAAACGGATCAATAGTCTTCACGGGCTTTTGGGCGTTTATACTTTAAGCTATGGAGTTTTAAGGTTTGGCCTTGAGTTCTTGAGGGCCGATCAATTAAGAGGGGAATGGCTCTGGGGTCTTACCCCTTCTCAATGGATCTCGATTTTTTTAGTAATTCCAGGTGTTTATTCATTGGTGAAAAAGGTTCTCCGACCATCGAAATAAACTAGTCAAGTTTTCAATTGATCTCTCCGATACAGTACTTGAGGAGAAATATGATCATGAATACACCCCAGTATGGAACTATTCCACCCCGACTACTAAAGTTTAGACATCAGTTCACTATCTACTTTCGTCTCCTATTAGTCATGGCGGTTGGGCTCGTTATCATCTGGTCAGGGATGTTTTGGTCAGAAGGCGCAGAAGCTATTCAAAGCCGTTATCCTTATGAGTTTTTATGTTCTGCTCTTTACCTCGTGGCCTTTGCTTTAAGCTATGTTTTCTGGTGGAGATTAAAATTAAAACAAACCATTCAGGTCTTTGAAGATAGATTAATTATTCACCATCAGGGTAAAACCACTGAGGTGCTTTTTTCAGAAGTTACATCAGTAAGTATTGTCGGTTGGTCATTGTTCTATTTCTTTATGAAGAGTGGGGAAAAGCATTACTTTAATTCTACTCTCGAAAGAGTTGATTACATCTGGGAAGGAATTTATTTTTCTCGTCCAGATCTCATGAGTAAAGATGAGTACGAAGCCTATCGAATTAAACTTGTTCAATATGATCATCACCAAAAAAGAAAAGAGTGGTTCTTTAAACACAGACTCATTGATGTTTTTAATTGGTGTGTGCTTCCTGTTTTCTTTATGGCAGCGATATATTTCTTCCAGTCAAAAGAAGTGCAGATTTATGAACCATTCTACTACTTCTTTCGCTTAGTAATGTATTCAATGTTGGCTCTACTGACGACTGCTTTCTTCTACACGATTACTGTGAAGAAACTAGTATTTGATAAAAAAGTTGAAGACCAGTTAGAAGTCGCGCCTATGGATAAGCTGCGCGATCTTGAATATGAAAATGTGATTATTCAGAGAACGAAGCTTATTCAATCTCTATCAGTCGCTATTCTTTTTGGTTTTATCATTAAAACTGATTTTAATATGTTTACTCTTACAAAAATCAGAGGGGACTTTTCTTCTTTTAATATATCTGAGGGGAAAACCTTAGTTGTTGATAACCGCTATAACTGTGCTCAATGTAAATTTTCTCTGCAAGAAGGAGATATGGTTGTTTTCTCTAAGGGACAACTAGGACAAATTTTAGCGAGCGCGGGAGATTTAGTAGGACAAGTCTCAAAGTCCCCTGAAGGTCGAAGCATCGCCTCTGAAAGTGTTTCAATTATCCCTGAGGGACACGTCGCTCTTCGTTTACCTAATACTGATGATATTGTGATCGTTAAAGAAACTGAGCTGGTTGGTAAGTTACAAAACTGATGTAAAATTCTCAAAATCCTCTATCATATAAGAATAATGGAGGGTTTTCATGAAAAACATTTTTAAACTTTTAAGTCTGGTTTTGCTTCTCACTACGGCTTCATCACAAGCAGGCATTCTTGTTGAACCTATAATCGGATTGAACTTCAATCACAAGCTTGAGGGCAACGGAGCCGATTTCAAAGGAATTGGTGGGGCCTGGGGTGGACGTCTTGGGTATCAAAATTATGGTTTCCAATTAGGTCTTGATTATCTTTCTTCTAGCACTGATATGGATGACAGCGATTTAAAAAATAACTTCAAGTCTCAAGACTGGGCAGCTTTTGTAGGTTTTGAATTTCCTATTCTTGTAAGAGTTTACGCAGGATATATCTTCTCTTCTAATGGTGACGTAAAACTAAAATCTGGTGGAAAGGCGAAGCTTGAAGGTGGTAGCGGAACTAAAATTGGAATTGGTTTTACCGGTCTGCCATTCGTAGATATTAACGTTGAGTATCGTAGAGGTACTTATGATGATGTTAAACTGGGTGGTATGAAAGGTAAGGATATGGATTTTTCTGCGACGATGATTTCACTATCTCTTCCTTTAAACCTTTAAAAATAGTCAAAAAAAAAGCTCCCTTAGGGAGCTTTTTTTATTCGTTAGCTGCTGTTTCTACTTCTGCAGCAGTTTCTTCTTTTTCGATTTCACTTGGACTGACATAAAGACGAGACGCTAAGGTTTCATTACCCCAAGCAATAAACGCATCATCATGCTGATACATCGTGATGGTATCCCAAGGACAGTCTTGCGAACAGTTCTGACACCCAATACAACGGGCCAGGTCAATCTCAACCATTTGTTGATAACCAGGATTTTTTGGATCTGGACCAGGAACGAGCTCAATACAGTCAACTGGACATCCAGCTACACAAACTTCACAACCTGTACAACCTGACTGATGAACAATTGCTAATAATTTTGGTGGTTTCTTACCTTTACGAGCAGGCTTGAAACGGGCCGTATGATATGGATTTTCTACTTTAATTTCTTCACTCATTTCGCAGTTTCCTTAAATTCCTTCGTCGCCTATTATACACTCGGACTTATGAGCTATAAAGCATTTCCTTATAATATTCCGAGGGCTATACTAGCCCTAAACTTATATCATAAATAGATGTTATTTCCTAGGACGTTATTATGCATTCCAGAAGACTCAGATTTGTTACAGCCGCCTCTCTTTTCGACGGGCACGACGCAAGTGTTAATATTTTTAGAAGATTATTGCAATCAAAAGGAGCGGAGGTTATTCATCTGGGCCATAACCGCTCTGCTCAAGAAGTAGTGGAAGCCGCTTTAGCGGAAGATGCTCACGCTATTGCCATTTCTAGTTATCAGGGTGGCCACATGGAGTACTTTACTTATGTACGCGAACTTTTAGATAAGAATGGCGGAAAAAATGTTCGTATTTTTGGCGGTGGTGGCGGGGTAATCACTCCACCAGAAATTGAAGAACTTCATAAAAGAGGAATTACTCGCATTTATCATCCCAACGACGGGATGAAGATGGGTCTTAATGGCATTATTGAAGATAAAATAGAAAAGGCTACTTACTCTACTATTGAAGGAGTCGATTTCAAGGCCCTTGCTAACAAGTCAAAACTCACTGATTACGAAATTGCAAAAGTTATCACATATATCGAAGATAACCGAGAGTATCCTTTCGAAGTAAACGCAAAAAATATTCCAGTACTTGGTATCACTGGAACGGGTGGTGCGGGTAAATCTTCGCTTATTGATGAAGTTCTTCTCCGTTTTCATCGATACTTTGGTGAAAAGAAAATTGCTCTTGTGTCAGTGGATCCAACTAAAAAGAAAAATCAGGGTGCCTTACTTGGTGACCGTATCCGTTTAGGTTCCGCGAGCTATCACAACATTTACGTCCGCTCACTTGCAACGAGAGATTCTAAGAATGAACTAAGTCCGGAGATTGAAAAAGTAGTGACTTTCTTAAAGTCTCAAGACTTCGACCTTATTCTTGTTGAGACTTCTGGTATTGGCCAGGCCAGTGATGAAATTACCAAAGTTGCTGATAAAACATTGTATGTTATGACTCCGGAGTATGGAGCATCAACTCAGCTTGAAAAAATTGAAATGCTTGAAGTGGCAGACTTCATTGCCCTAAACAAATATGAAAAGCCACGTAGTGAAGATGCTCTTCGAGATATTCGTAAACAGTATCGACGTAATAGAAATCTGTTTGCTGGTCATCCTGGTTCTCCGGAGGATTACGAGCTTCCAGTGTATGGAACAATGGCCTCAAAATTTAATGATGTAGGAGTTAATGCTCTCTTTAAAGACATCATGAAGGCTTTTGATTTACCTATCTCTGAAGACCTTGAAAAACTTCCTGCTGATCGTGCTGCTGAAAAAAAACAGGCCATTATTCCAGCTAATCGTGTGAATTACCTTCGTGATATCGCAGAGACTGTGCAGAACTATAATAAGCGGGCCCACGAGTCTGTGGAAAAGCTCAGAAATTACGAGTCTCTTAAAGCTGCGAGCTCACTCATTTCAGATTCTAAAGAAATTACTGAGAAAATTTCAGCACTAGAAGCTGAGCTTGAAACTGAACTCAAAGAAGTCAAAGAGTATGACTCTGTGATTGAGCAGTACCTTAATGGTGAATTCACTTATATGGTTCGTGGAAAAGATATTAAAGTTCCAACTAAGCACACAAGCCTTTCAGGTTCTAAAATTTCTAAAGTTGGTTTCCCAAGATTTCACTATGCTTCGGATAAGTTGAAATTTATTCGCGCGCAAAATCTTCCTGGCTTTTATCCGTACGCCGCTGGAGTTTTCCCATTTAAGCGTGCTGATGAGGATCCTAAGCGTCAGTTTGCTGGAGAGGGAGGACCGCTCAGAACAAATGCTCGTTTCCACTATCTCTCTAAGAATGATACGGCAAAACGTTTATCAACTGCTTTTGACTCGGTAACTTTATATGGTGAAGATCCGGCAACTCGTCCAGACATCTATGGAAAGGTTGGAGAGTCAGGTGTATCGATTGCTACACTTGATGATATGATGGACCTTTATAAAGGTTTTGATCTTACTAGCCCATCTACTTCGGTATCGATGACCATCAACGGGCCAGCTCCTATTATCTTGGCAATGTTCATGAACACGGCCGTTAATCGCGCCCTTCCTGAAAGTGATCAGGAAAACCGTGAGAAGATGGTTGAAGTGATGAGACAAGTTCGAGGAACAGTTCAAGCTGATATCCTAAAAGAAGATCAAGCTCAAAACACTTGTATTTTCTCTTTAGAGTTTGCTCTAAAAATGATGGGGGATGTGCAGGAGTTTTTCTGTAAGAATAAAATTAAGAACTATTACACTGTTTCCATTTCGGGCTATCACATTGCTGAAGCAGGAGCGAATCCAATTACCCAATTGGCGTTAACTCTTTCTAATGGTTTTACTTATGTTGAGTATTATCTTTCTCGCGGAATGCACATTGATGACTTCTGTGAAAACTTATCGTTCTTCTTCTCCAATGGTTTAGATCCTGAGTACACTGTATTAGGCCGAGTCGCTCGTAAGATTTGGGCAGTGGCAATGAAAGAAAAATATGGGGCTTCGGATAAGTCACAAAAATTAAAGTACCATATCCAGACTTCTGGCCGTTCTCTGCATGCTCAAGAAATTGACTTCAATGACATCAGAACAACTCTTCAGGCCTTCTTAGCTCTTAGTGATAACTGTAACTCGCTTCACACTAACGCTTACGATGAAGCTATCACTACTCCTACAGAAGAGTCTGTACGTCGTGCGATGGCGATCCAGCTTATTATTAACCGTGAATATGGTTTAAATAAAACTGATAACCCACTTCAGGGTTCATACATTGTTGATGAATTAGCAGATATTGTGGAAGAAGCCGTTCTTGCAGAGTTCGAAAGAATCTCAGATAAGGGAGGAGTTCTTGGTGCAATGGAATCCATGTATCAACGTGGGAAGATTCAAGACGAGTCTCTTTACTATGAATCACTTAAAGATTCTGGAGAATACCCAATTATAGGTGTGAATACTTTCCTTCCTGAAGTTCAAGAAGAGTGGAAACCTATTGAGCTTTCTCGTGCTTCAAGTGAAGAGAAAAATGCTCAGATCGAGAGACTTCAAAATTTCCAAAAACGTCACGGTGCTAAAAATGCTGAGTGTTTAAAGCGTCTTCGTGATGTGGCCCTTTCAGGTGGAAATATTTTTGAAGAATTACTGACAACTGTTCGTTACTGTTCATTAGGTCAAATCACTAATGTTCTTTATGAAGTTGGCGGTAAGTACCGCAGGAATATGTAATGAAGAAATCCAAAGTTTATACAAAAACTGGAGATAAGGGCACTACTGCATTAGTCAGTGGTGCTCGCATCTCTAAAGCTGATCAGAGAATTGATTTGTATGGGCAAGTGGATGAACTCAATTCTCGAGTGGGAATGATGGTTTCTTATATGCAGGAGATGAAGTTGTTTGAAGCTGAAATCAACTTCCTTCATCGCGTGCAATCAGTTCTTTTTGATCTTGGAAGTCAGCTTGCAACGGAAGTGGAAAACAGAGAAAAATACAAACTTCCTAAAGTTAAGACAGAGTTTATCGCAGAGATGGAAAAAGAAATTGACCGGATGGATTCTCATTTAGAGCCGATGAAGTACTTCATTCTTCCAGGGGGCTGTAAGGCAGCGAGTGCCGCTCATCTTTGCCGGACAGGAACTCGTTTTGTAGAGAGACTTTTAGTTGCTTTTGCGGAATCAACAAATGAAGAGTTACCTGAAAACTCAGTTCAGTTTATTAACCGCGCAAGTGACTATTTTTTCGTTCTCGCCCGCTATATTGAAAAAAAAGCAGGCGGAAACGAAATTTCTTGGATCCCTAATACTTAATTAATACCAGGCCTCACCAAGATAATCAAACTTGGTGAGTCTTTTAATTTTTTGCAGATAATTGTGAAGTTTAGGGCTGAATTGCCATTCGGGAACAACGTAGAGTCCCCAAAGGTGACTTGCGAGCATGATGTCTTTGATGTGTAGGTTTTTATCATTCACATCATGAACCATCTTTTCTACTTCGAGCATAACCTCTTGAGCACGGTTGATGTTGATATCTTTATTTTTTACAAGTTCACTAAAGGGACCTCGCTTAACTGATTTTTTCTTTTCAAAGTACTCCCGGG
Source organism: uncultured Bacteriovorax sp. (assembly GCA_964459395.1). Classification (GTDB taxonomy): domain Bacteria; phylum Bdellovibrionota; class Bacteriovoracia; order Bacteriovoracales; family Bacteriovoracaceae; genus Peredibacter. The sequence continues at coordinate 10,395 of CAYWMU010000020.1, read as the reverse complement.
CCTCTGGGGTGAATTCTTTAGTATAAATCCACCAAGGCATAGCAAGGTCGTGAACGACACTTCCAATCATGTTGATCACTTCAACAAAGCTTTTATACTCATGGCTTGCAACAAATTCGGAAGTATTCAGGCGGTTTTGTGTATCTAGTTTAGAAATGATATCTATGCTTTCATTCATAGGCTGATCATCGATCATCATGATAGGGAGCATTTTGGCACCACAAAGGTCCAGGGGTGTTTTCTCGTCATCGTAGTTGAGCATTTTAGACTCATAGGCTAAATCTAAATAACCCAGCGCCATCCTTACTCGGATGCAAAATGGACAGTGGAGATAGTGATATAGAGTTAGCTTCATAATTCCTCGCATTTATCCCCCATCTTTTAGAGGGAAGTTTGGTGAAGTTAATGGTAAAATAGTTAACATAAAAGATGAATAATGGAGTCTTAAATTATGGAAAAACTTATTAGCATTACTGATAAAGCTCTGGAGCAAATTGATAATATTGCAAAGAAGGATAATCCGGATGGAACTAAGGGTTTAAGACTAGCTGTCACCGGAGGCGGATGTTCGGGTTTATCTTATAAAATCGAGTTCGGTGACATTAAAGAAAAAGACAATGTTCTAGAGTTTGGCTCTTTAAAAGTTTTGATCGATCCTAAATCAAGTATCTACCTCAAGGGTATTGTGTTGGATTATAAAGATGGCCTGCAAGGTAAGGGCTTTGTTTTTGAGAATCCTAATGCCAAAAATACTTGTGGATGTGGAGAGTCTTTCTCCATCTAATTATGACAATAGAAATAAAGCGGTTTTCATATTCTCAAGTTAAAGCTAGTCTTAACAAATTCGTTATAAAGGGAAGTGACGCTACCAGTTTTATTGGCGTCCAGTCTACTTATGACGTGACTAAGATTGGTGACAATCAATTCCAACTTATATCTTTTCTTGACCCTCAGGGAAGAATACTAAGCTATGGATGGCTCTTATCTACTAAAAAAGAATTTTACTATTTTGTTCCTCAGGCACTTCTTGATAGCTCAATAGAAAGACTTAACCGCTTTCTTATTAGTGAAGATGTCGAAATAGAGGATTGTGGAGTCACAGACCTCTATTTTACTTTTAATGATTTTACCTCTCCTGAATTTAGAGGAACTCTTTTTGATCAGGATGCTGGTCTCTACTTTGAAAAGCAAGAAGCCTTAGAATTAACAAATGATGAAGTTGAGGCCTATCGCATTATTACAGGTTATCCTTCGTTTAATCCTCGGGATTTTAAACCAGAAATCATCAACAATACTGAACTTTTTGAACTCACTGTGAGTCGTCAGAAAGGTTGCTACCCAGGTCAAGAGACGGTTAATAAAATCGCCAATAACAGAGGTGCTGCTTACTATCCTCTTCTATTGGAGTCCCAATCAGAGCTTCTTTTAGGGGTCATTACTTCTTTTGGTAAGAAAATAGGAGAAGTCCTTGCGGTCACAAATTTCAACGGAAAACATTTCGCTGAAGCAAAACTTTTAAGGGACTTTAGAGTTGAGGGACTTTCTTTAAAAGTAAAAATTAATGATCAAGAGTTCGATACAGTTGTTCGTTACAATCCTTATTTAAAAGGGAGTAATGAGCATAAGAGTGAAGAACTGTTTCATATGGCCACTCGTGCCTTTCAGAAAAATGAAATTTCTGAAGCTGAAGAACTTTTTAAAAAATCAATCGAGTTTAATCCACGTCATGCTGATGCCTACGAAGCTTATGGAGTAATGCTTGGACGCGAGAATCGTTTCGATGAAGCTATTGCACTCATGTATCAACTGGCCGAAATCGATGATAGCTCAGTTCTTGCTCATACTAATCTCTCCATGTTTTACATGAAGAAAGGGGAGATAGAAAAAGCAGAAGACCATAAAGCTAAGGCCACATTAAAAAGCTTTGCTCACTTTGGTAAGGAAGCAGAAGAGAAGGCCCGTCTTGAAAAAGCGAAAGAAGAAAAGCTTTCTGAATGGGCCAAGCGCGAAGAAATGTTTCGCCAGGTTTTAGAAATTGATCCAGAAGATACACTCGCTAACTTTGGCCTAGGAAATATTGCTGTTGAACGAGGTGAGTTTCAAGATGCTATTAACTACCTGGAAGCTGTCCTCAAAGCCGATCCTAAATATTCAGTTGCCTACCTTACCCTAGGTCAGGCCTACGCTGGGAATAAACAATTAGATAAGGCCAAAGAGACTTGGCGCGAAGGTATAAAAGTAGCAGCAAGTAGAGGGGATTTAATGCCCGCCAATCAAATGCAATCTCTTCTTAATCAAAATTCATAACGTGCCTTTTCTAAGGCCTTTTTTAATTTGCTAAGCTCTCTTTTAGAGCACTTTGCTTCCCATTCAAGAATGAGCTTCTTATCTTTTTTTAGAAGCTTTTGTTGTTCTTCTATGAGCACCCAGCCTTCTGGATGAATCAGACCTTTCTTTTTAGCTTTCTTTAAATCTTCAAAACTAAAATTAAGCATGTGAAATTCTTCCACCGCTCGAGAGTATATTTTCTTCCACTCAGCTTTTGAGAATGCATAAAGATCTTGTTTAACATCTTTATTAACGATGAGGTCTCTAAAAAGTTTGTAGGCCCAGAAGAAAGTGAAGTAGGCGTGATAGATACCTCTTAGTGGGCGAGGAGAGTTTCTCCAAGGAGAGAAGTAATCAAGGTCTTTGGGTTCTTCAATAAGTTTAGATAAGTTTAAATAATAATTAAGATGATGATGACCGTTTTCATGGAGGAGATCATCAAGGAGATCTATGAAGTCACGATGATATAAGTTGATCATCGAGTAACCCGGTAGTTCTTGATGTGAGTAACTGACAAATTCCTCATTATTAATAGGAATAATAACTTCAGTAAAAGAATAAAATCGATCCCAAGAACTTGGGGAATAGATCTTGATTAATTTCAGTGCCAGTTCTATGCGTGAAGAAAAACTTTTAAATTCTTTAAGCGAGTGAGCATAAAGTTCAATTAGCTTTTCATCTACATTAAGAATGGAGCGAAGGAGACGTTTAGGCTTTTTACTTCCTGTCTCTCCAAGTGAAGTTTGTATGCGATAATGAGGATGAAACTCATCATTGGAATGAATAAATCTTTCAAGTAAAACCAGTAGGTGATTCTTTAAAACTTCTATGGTGAGTAGGTGGGCATCTTTAATGGAGTTACCCTTATTAAGGGCCTGCAAAAACTCACCACTGAACTCAGAGTCATTCCAGCGTTCAAAGACATTATCATCCTCGGCAGAAAAAGATTCTGGATCAGTAGATAATTTTTTTGTGCTCTTTATATTCTCCAGAAGAATGACTAATTGTTGTTTTAAATAGAAATTCAGAGAGGAGTAATGATGGAGATCATAATGGGAAATGCTTTTTAAAAAAGAAGGATCTTCTTTTTTAAGGGAGGTAAAGAGGTGATTTAAGTCCCGCTGATATTTACGAGCTAATTTATCTTTTAATGTCTTGTATTGGGTTGAGTTGAAAATCATAAGAGTCACTAGCTTGGTGTAAGGCAATTTACTGTAAAGAAAAGTGAATATGAGGGAATTTTTAAAGGATACATTTAAAAGTGGCTGGGGTGGTCGGAGTCGAACCGACGACCAATAGATTAACAGTCTACTGCGCTAACCACTGCGCCACACCCCAACATACTGTTTAAACGTTCATAAGTTATAAACTGCCCGATCAACCTTGTCTAGAGGGTTTTTGCTTATTCCTTAAGTTATTCTCTAAGTTGACCGATAAGCTCGGATATATGGGTAAATCGAACTCAATATTACGGGCGTTAAGTATTCTCACCTTGGAGGATATTTTAAAGCTCTCCTCGTTAGAAGAAGAGATCCTGGCCTTCGAGCAGGTGGCCGGAGCTGAGTGGAGTCAGCCGACGCCTGTTAAGAGATGTAAAGAAGAGGCGAAGGTGCTTTCCTTCCCTGACCCTCCAACGACAAAGATAAAGGACTTGGAAGCATTTGCAGAGCAAGGAGGAGAAGCACAGATAGGGGGGCTGAATGAACTATCTATGGATTTTATTTTGTCTCAACGAAGATTGTGGAAAGAAGGAGTAAAAAAACTTGGTTTAATGACGGCCGTTGAAGAGTACCTCAATCATTTACAAATGATTTCAATCAAGGAGGAGTCTTCTGAAGGCAAGACTCGGATCAGATTTATTTCCACCCGCGGTTTATTAATCAATAAAAAACAGTCTTAGAAAGGGATCGCTGTAAAGTCCTGCTCTTCCTGAACCACCCCTAAGTTTTCAAGTAAATCTTTATCAATTCCATACTGACTATCTTGAAGCTTTTTAATTGTCGTTTTGACAGCAAAAAAATCATGATCGGGATGTTTTAAAGAGATAATGACGTTGGGATCATTCGAACTAGTCGTTAAGTTCTCAACAGCTTTTAAGGTTCCAGTGATTCTTTCTTTAATTGGTTTAATATCTTTTAGGGGGCAGCGATAGTGAGGACCACCATCAAATGGATCTACTTCGTACATGTATTTGAAGCCAATTTTTTCTAACATGGCCTGAACTGGCTCAGTTTCTTTGCCCACTTTTCCAATGGCCTCACGTGCCTCCATTGGAAGAAGAGTTTGATAGATATTTTCCGAAGGGAAAAGACTTAAAATAAATTCCTTGTTTGATCGAGAGAGAACATCTGCTTCATGATAATTCATATTGAGAAATCTTCTACCAATGGCTTCCCAAAGAGGAGAATTTCCGAACTTATCAAAAGGTGGCATAAGCTCTGAATGGATGACTTTTTTAAAGCGTTCAGGGTGGAGTGCCATATAAAGGAAGCGCACAAATGAAATCTGCTTTCCTAATTTTTCAGGGTGACCTCTAAATTCAGGATCAAGAATCAGCCCCCCTATTTCCGTAGGTCCATCAGTATCTAGCCCTAACTTTAAAGTGCCATGAACAAAACCTGTATTAATTGTTAGTGAGAACTTTGCTTCTTGCCCTACTGCTAGATAAAAATGAGGTTCATCCTCTGTGCCGTGTTGGGCATGAATCATTGAGACACCAAGTATTTTGTGATTGATGATGTCTTCGATGACGAAAATATAATAATTTTCCCACAGGTTACTGCTAGGGTTATTAAAGCTCTTCATAGAGCTTTCAATTTTATTACTAATAATCTCCTCGTCAGGAGGAAGATTAATGAAAGTCATGACATTAGAAAGCTTGAACAATTCTGCAAGATCACTTGGTTTAACTGATCGAAGTACAAACATTTAAAACTCCAGTGAAATCAATCTCTCTAGCTCTATCAGAGCCTTTAAAGGGTAGTTCCAGTTTAAGATAAGTGTATATGTATCATTCTGGTTGAGGCCTTTAATTCCAAAATTCTCAAGTTTCTTAGCCGCCGATGTGAGTTCATAGTGACCAGGGCCAAGTGAATTTATGAGTATTGATTTATTATTTAGTAAGACAGTTAGTCTATCATGAAATCGAGGCCATTTACCTTGATTGTCCCATAAATCATTACTAAATGCATAATGAAAAAAAGGTGAGAGCATCAGTGCGGTAGGCCCTTGAATCGTTTTTTTTGTGGGGAGAGAGGTCTTGGAAACAATTGTCGCTCCGAGTTCTTCAGAATCAAAAATAGCCTCTTCTTGAGAAGAGTTCATAAATTGAAAAACCTCATGAGGGAGTGTTGTTCGGATATCTAGGTCCGGCGACGCTAATTTAGCATTTGAGAGATTATCAAAATAAGAAAAAGAATAAGGTCCAGGTATGTCATCAATGCTGAAGTCTGACTGAAGCATAAAATGACATAGGTTTTTTATCATTGAAGGAAGAAGCGGATTTAATACGGGGCCTTTACCGGTCAAATTACTAAATGCAGTGATTTCTTGGGACTCACTTAAAATAAAATTCGAAAATAATTGATAAAAATCTAACCGGGATTCCACTAATTAGTTATCCTTGATTAATCTAAAGACGCTAGTAGATAATGTATCTACTTTAGGAGGATACTACTATCGATACTGTATTGAAAGCTTTTGAAGATCATCTCGCTAAAGGTGAAACCTCTGAGGCACAAAATATATTAAATGAAGCCAAAGAGGAGTTGGAGCCAAGTGTTTTTTGGTTCAATCAGGGCCTTCTACATGCTAAAACCAACAATTGGGCCGATGCACGAATCTCATTGCTTAAATCTCAAAAATTAATTGCCAGACAAGAGACTCTTGAGAATCTTGAGATTGTGGAGAAACAACTAGTCGTCTCCGAAATTGAGGCTCCTCGTACAATTAAAGATTATGTCATCAGTTCAACATATTTTGCTGGAAGTGAGTTAGCCTTAACCCTAAATCTTGCATTATTAATTATTGGCCTTTGGAACTTTAGAAAAACAAGAAGTCTTAGAGGATTTGTTGGAATACTTATCATGATGATAATGTTGAGCGGACTTTCTCTTTGGACTAGAACTTGGCCTTGGGTCGTTGCGGAAGAAGAGATCAGTGTGTTTGATGGCCCTTCGGAAATCTTTGAGTCGGTAAGTGTCATCCCCAAAGGAATAAAGTTTCTAGGTGTTGAACAAGATTCGTGGATTAAGATCATCTATCCTTCACGTCTTGAGGGCTGGATAAAAAAGGAAAACATCAGTGAGCTATGAAGAAAGAAAAAAAGAACTAGGTCCAGATGATAATTCTGAACGACTCAATATCAATCTCCTTCGTTATTTGTGGGAAGCTTCTCCACTTTACTTCAAAGAAAGTTACCATACATATTTTAGAAATCTCTCTATCCTAAAATCCTTCTCTGATAACGATATTCGAATTTTTACAAAATACCTTCATCGTAGAGAGTTTGAAGCAAACGAATTGATATTTAAATATGGTGACTCCGGATATGGATTTTATTTCATTCATAGTGGTTCTGTGAGTATTCAGGAACCGAATGGAGCAGAGATTGTTAACTTAGGAGAAAAGAATTTCTTTGGAGAGTTGGCCCTTTTAGAAGAAGGACACAGAAGACCGGCAAGTGCTGTGGCCAGTGGCCCCACAGTGCTATTAGGCGTTTTTAAACCTGATGTGGAAAAGATGCTTGAGAGTCATCCCATCTTGGGAGCAAAATTTATTCATGAGGCAGCTGTAATACTCGCCAGTAAAGTAGGACATATGACAAGGGAGATAATGACTCTTAGAAGAAAAATTGAATTGCTGGAGAAGAAGAATTGAAAAAAAATCAAATGGTAAAGATTTATCTGTTTTTTGCTGTTCTGATTTCAGCTCTCGCTTTTATAGTTTCTTTTCCGCGGCTGACATTACCTCTAGGTTTTTCTTATATCTTGTATCTCATGATCAATCCTCTTACTTCAAAACTCCTAAGAGGTAGCAACCAACAGCGAATTATATATTCTCTTTTTTTTACGGCATGTGCTTGTTTATTAGTGATTCCACTGGTTGCGACTCTATACAACGCAGAAACAGATTTTAAACAATTACTTAAGCATATTCCCGAACTGAGAATAAAGTTACAGTTTAAATACATTCAGTTTCGAGAATTGCTTTTAGACAAAACAGGAGTGAAGTTAAGTTTAGATCCAGTGACTTACGTTATGAGAAATGTTGAGAGCCAAGGAGCTAATTTACTTTCAAGTATTCCTTCTCTCGTTTCCTCTGTTCTTGAATGGATGCTTCTCGTTCCGCTTTTTCTTTATTTCTTTTTTAAAGAAAGTAAGACATTAAAAGTTAAGTTCATGGAGTTTATTCCTAACTCAATTTTTGAGAAGACTTATGTTTTATTTTCTCAATTTAACACTAAGTTTGGAGAGTACATTATCGCCAAGTTTATCGAAGCCACCATTTTAGGTAGCTTGGTAACTCTTGGTTTAATGCTAGTGGGCTTCCCTTATCCGTTTATCCTGGGAATTATTGCGGGTGTAACCAATATTCTTCCCTATGTAGGACCAATTATTGGTTTCATTCCTGCTCTGGCCGTAGCATTATTGTCACAAAATCCAGACGTTTCACTCTTAAGTGCGACGATAATTTATTTGATCGCCAATGCTGTTGATATGGTTCTAGTATTTCCATTACTAGTATCAAAGATTGTTAACCTCCATCCAATTCTGGTGGTCGTTAGCGTTCTGGCAGGTGGGCAGATTGGAGGGGCCGTAGGAATGATTGTCGTTATTCCGATGGTTGCTTTTATTCAGCTACTTTTTAAAGAGATTTATCAGGACTTAAATGCCCAATAGTGGAGAATTCATGAAATATTTATTGTTACTCTTGTTCGTTATTTCTTGTGCCACAGGTGAACAAGACACACGAGGAGAAGCGGAGAAACTATTTGCTGAAGCTCAAGAACTCGTTAAAGCAGAACGCTTTATTCTTGCTACAGAAAAGCTAAATATTATTAAATCCCAGCACCCTTATTCATTTTATGCTACTCCCGCAGAACTCCTACATGCTGAGATTTTATATAAGCAAGAAAACTATATTGAATCAGCTGCTGCATTCATGCTTTTTAGGGATTTCCACCCTCGTCATGAGAAAATACCTTATGTGATTTTAATGATCGCTGAATCTTTTTATAAGCAAATTCCTAAAACGATTGATAGAGACCTGACTCCAGCAATTGAGGCCATTAATTACTACGAAGAGGTAATACAAAGATATCCAGATTCAAAGGATGCGGAGAAAGCTAAGAAAAGAATTCTTGAGGCCAATAACATGCTCAAGTCTAAAGATCTTTATATCGCTGATTTCTACTTCAAAACAAAGAAATGGGGAGCCGCACGCTATTGGTATTTAGATATTATTCAAAATCATCATCAAGATCGTAAAACGGCTTTTAGAGCAGCTTTTCGAGTAGTTAAAGCTTCTTATAACAATAAAGATTATCAAGAATGCATTGAATACGGTGAAAAGTTTCAAGGGGCGGTTGATAAAAAGACCAGTAAAGACATAAAATCAGTAGTAGCCCAATGTCGCAAAGAATTTAAATAGAGAGGTTTTTTTGGAAAATTTAAAGCTTAATGATTTGATGAAAAAAGCCAAGGATGCCTTTCAGAAAAATGATCTCAAAACCGCTAATGCTCTTTTAAGTGAAGTGATTGAACAGAACCCTCGTTCTACGGAAGCCTACTTTCATCTTGCAAATGTTTTTCATGTTAGAGGGGAGTTAGGAAAGGCAGTCAAAGCTTTTCAAAAAGTATTAGAGCTGGATGCCCATCATACAGATGCTGCTATTTCTCTTTCTGTTATTTATAACGATATCGGAAAATATGAAGAGGCCAAGGCTATTTTTGAGAAGGCCAATAATCAAATTAAGAATACAAGTTCACAAGGCTTAACTGATCCTCATCTCAATCGTAAGTTTTCTTTAAAACACTACGAATTGGCAGAAATGTATATTTCTTATGGCAGAGCTGATGAAGCTTTGTTTGAATACAATAAAGCTGTCACCCTAGATCCAGATAACCTTGAAATTCGCATTAAAGTGGCCAAGGCCTATACGAAGAAGGGGTTTGTCTCAAAAGCCTTTGAGGAGCTTAAAAGGCTCAAAAACGAGCACCCAGGTTATATGCCTGCTCGTATCGCTTTGGGACTTCTTTATTACGGAAATGGAAATATTATTGAAGCTCAAGCAGAGTGGCAAAATGTAATTTCACGAGAGCCACAACACCCTGAGGCCAATATGTATTTAAATCTTTCCCGTAGTGCTACGGAAACTAATCTTTCAATTTAGTATTTAATATAAGCTAAAAAAGAAAAAGGTCCCGAAAGGGACCTTTTTTATTGTCTTAAACTTCGAGAGTTCTAACTTGAGAAGTTGGTTTGAGATCGCCAGCTTCAAGAGCAATGCTTGGCTCAACATTTGTTCTGCGAGCATCATCACTTGAATAGTTAACGATGTAGGTTTTAAGTTCTTTGTACATCTCATGCTTAACAGAAAGCTTAGAGTCCTGAAGAACAATTTGTTTTCCAATCTTTTTATCAGAATTGATAACCAGAGGTGCTTTAAGGTTTGCAGACATTTCCACAACATTCGATGGAATAGTTAAAATGCTGTAAAGTTTTGCATTGGAAAGAGACTCTAGCTCGAGACCATTAAGATCCGCTGGAAGAAGCTTAGCAATGTAATCTGGCTTAAAGATCTTAGGTTCGATAATAGGGAAAGCAACCTTTTCGTCCTCTGTGCTTTGTAGCCAAAGAATAAGAGTGCTATCTCCTGGATCGACCACGAAATATTTTTTTAAATTCTCAAAACCTAAAAGGCCTTCAGCGAATGTTAATACATCGCCGGGGTTCACTTCAAGTTCTCCAAAACGTGTGGTTTTGACTTTCACGAGCTTCCTCCAAAATGGAATGGTAAGGTATTCTTACCATAGCACTTTGATGGTATCAGTCAACTGCTTAAAT
>CAYWMU010000019.1:24034-25653 GCA_964459395.1 uncultured Bacteriovorax sp. | reverse complement strand
TTAACCATTCCATAAGTAATGAGTGGACTAATAAGTAGAAGTAGAGTTACTCCAAATAGCCAAATGATAGTATCAATCTTAGAAACAATAAGATCACTACCTAAAGCTGACTCATCAATACTGTTTCCGACGAGTGCCAAGATCGCTACAATTACAAAAGGCATCAACATGCACCAAAGACTTGCTTGTACCGTCCCCTTGAGGGCATCCTTCGTCCAACCGAGAAAGTATAGGACTGCGGTAATTCCTGCAAAGACATAGGTCAGGTGATAAATTGTTGAGTAAATGAGCTTTAAAAGCCAGATAAACACTTTTGCCATCAGGAAAAATGCTGTCGCTAAAAGATCATTAAGATTGGGAACAACCAAAGACTTAATAAAACTCCAATCCTTTTTCTCTGGTGTCTTTACCTTAGTCTCATACCACTTCTTAACAAAAAGGTTTCTAGGACTAACTTTTTTAAGTGTTGTCGTCGCTCCCTCAAAAGCTATATTGATGGCCTTAGTGTGGAACTGATAGAAGCTTCCCATAAAAAGAGTGATAAAAAGAAGTTTCTTGATCACACTTCCAAAGTTCATCTCACCAAAGAATTCTAAAATAAGAGCAATAGTGAACACTGGTGCTACAAAGTAAGTCGCAATATTTGTCATCTCTTCATAGAGACGAAATACACTAGGCTCTTTAATAAGGAGCATTTCTTCTAAGATACTCATCTCTTATTACTCCCAATCCCATAGCTCTTTTCTTTCTCAATTTGCTCAAGCCTTTTTTCTTCTAATTGTTCTGCCATTAAGCGGTTATTGGTTGAAAGCTTCTCTAAGATTTCAAGCTGGGTATTGTGCATTTCCACATTCTGCTCATAAAGCATAGCTGTGTTTTGGGCCGTAAGTTGAGTGGCTCGTCCTGTCGTTTTAACACGAGAGGATTTATCCACTTGTGATTTTGCCATCTTCTCCTTGTGAGCATTCACTTTCTTTTGAAGTTTAACCTGACCTTTCGTTTTATCCTCCTCAAGCTTAATAATGGCATACTCTCGCATAAGCTCCCTCATCTCACTCATGGAATACTTTAATTCCCTTATGGCCCAATTAAGTTCACCGAGGTTTGATGCCTCTTTCTTTGCGGCGAGAGACTCTGTAATATATAAAACCCGTTCGGCCCTAAAATACTCATCTTGCACAAGCTCGTTATACTGCTGCATTCTTGCGGTGTACTTCTCTGTATTACTGACAATCTTTTCCAGTTCATTTAGCTGGCTGGCGGTGGTGGTTACTAATTCCACTAATAAGGCCGTATCACTGCTAATGATCTGAGCGAAACTAAGCTTCATTGAGAGAAGAAGCACTCCACTTAAAAGAATCTTTTTCATGGCATTCTCCATAGAGGATTGTTCATAAGAGTGAAGTTTTTAATCGCATCTTCAAATGGAAGAAGTTTTGCTCCTAGATTTAAGTAATCTTCAAAGAGTTCATTATCCTCACGAGCACTTGTCATAATTTGATATTCAAGAGGATCAGGATAAAAGCGTACTGGTTTACAGGTATTTTCTGTAAGAAGTAGAAACTCACTATAGACCCCTTTAACTGATTGAACTGAATCTAAGACTGATTTGGCATGAG
>CAYWMU010000019.1:0-24024 GCA_964459395.1 uncultured Bacteriovorax sp. | reverse complement strand
TAAACTCAGAGACTGTTAAATTCTGGCGAAAGAGAAACTTATAGTAAGTGTTCTGGATAATCACTCGGCCTAACTGAGATTCTGAAAAGTCATCAAGATTTTGAGAGATCGCTACCGCACTGGCCTTATGCTTTCTAAAAGTTCTAAAGCACTCAGCGATATAGTCCGCATTCTTTAAAAGTAAGTGCCAACACTCATCAAAGATAAAAACCTTTTCACCCTCTAAGTGCTTAAAGTACTCAATCAAATAAATGATTAGTGGTGCTTTCATGGCATCAGGGTATTCGCCAAAGTCACAGTAGGTGAAATCATTTAGAGCGTAGGTTTCATCGGTAAAAAACTCTTCGATCTCATTAAAGTAGTAGCGAATGCCCGTGAAAGACTTCTCTAACTCAACAAGGAACTCGTTAAAGTTTGTGACTTCATGATTCTCAGAAATCTTTGTAATTTCCTCAAAGAGTCTTCCTTCTTCTCGTTTCGTGAACTTCTCATCAAGAGTAGCAAGGACAAACTCCTTTAAGTACCTTGGATTCTTAAACTGATAAGGATTAAACTTCTGGGAGAGAATAGAGCCTTTATGAAATTTCGCATTCTTTGCAAATGAATTCCCAAGGTCAAGCACCATTGCCTTTGTTCCACGGCTCAATTCTTGCCACAAAATCTTATTGGCCAGCATTGATTTACCTTGCCCTGAGGCTCCGGTGATAAGGACATTATAATTTAAGGCTTCACCATTAAAGAGATCAAAATAGAGAGGATTGCCTCGACGTGAAGTCAGCTCAAATCCTTCATCCATCACAAAGTCTCTGTGATAAGGAATCATGAATGATAAGCAATCAGAAGGCATATCTGAGGCGCGCTTAAGACTTGGTTCCACTCCAGGAAAAAGAGTCTGATAGAAGTAAGAGAGTCCACGTTCTTCTACAAAAAGAGTCGCACCAATGCCTTTGAAATGGTATTCAACTTCCTTGGTCAGGTGATCCAATTCTTTTTTAGTAGAGGCACGAACGATAATAAACATCTCAACGCTAAATAGGGCCTTCTGGTCAGTTGTGACTTCATCAAGAATAGTTTCAGCCTGATGAAAAGCATTTTCAGAATCGATATCTCGAAGACTTTTAAATTGAGATGAGAAGTGAAGCTTTCTTTTAAAATTGATCTTACTCTTGGCCGAAAGTTTATCTATTTTTTTAAAACTTAGAACAAAATCGGGCCACTCATAAGTTTGAAGCTTTGTGAGTGTATGAGGAAATTCTTTCACTGAGAGAATTCTTACAAACTCACTCCCTTGCGTCAGATAATTCTCATAAAAGTTAACCTCAATATCATCTCTTCCAATGAAAGTCTTGATTGGGTCATTTTGTGGAATCATCTCTCCGTGAGACAAGTGAATTTTTCCAAAGCTATTAAGATAGAGTTTTTTATCAAGCCAATAGAACTTAAAACTTTCTACTGTATTAATGAGATCAGCTTCAAGCCTTAAAAATACTCTTTCCTGAGAGTTTCTATCAAGTCCATCCATATCAGGAGGAAGGATTTGATAAAAAACGCTTCTTTTCCCTTGAAGACTAACTAACTCATGGCCCTCAACTGAAAATACTGGATTCATTTTCTACCTCCATACATTTCTTTGAGGGAGATAACTTTCTTTTGAGGTCTTAAAAACCCAACGAGGTCTAAGTGTTTGGTTAAGAACTTAGAAATAACAACTGAGCCAGTAGTAGAAAGGATAATCATCATCGTTGGAAAACCTAAAATCTGTGTAAGATATAGGGAGCCAACGAGGGCCCCTATATCAATAAAAGTTAAACCGCTAAACATTGGATTCGTTTTTAAAAACTGAGGAAACCTTCTCATGTTAGGTCACTCCAATGATGAATTTATGAATTTGAACGACACTGCCAACAACGATGATACCGGTAATGGCATTGGTGATCTTTGTTCCTGCGTCTTGTTTACCAAGCATTAGCCAAATTCCGGCAAGTACGAGAGCAAAAATCCCAATAGCAAGTCCTAGATTGGCCATATCGGAACCAAGCTTATCCGCAGTGGCCTTAAGACTTCGTCCCCATGAAGACGTCGAATAAAGAATAGAAAACCAAATTAAAAACGACACTGCTTCCCCTTAGTTAAAGTTGTTTGTAATAGTTGAAACGACATCAACCACTAATCCCGACCAATACATCTGTTTCTCACCTTTGCGAGGAATCCAACCATTAGGAGCTGGACGATCCCATGGGGCATACTTTTGCCATTCAGAGAACTTCCAAGAAGTCACAGCTACTGCCGGAACTCTGTGGGTCATACCTATCTCAAAGGCAGTAGGCCCAACTGTTTGAATGGGGTTAATATTTCTTCCGGTGACTTCACCAATTTCTAGACCTAGACCTGCCCATCCTTTCTTAAGAGGATAAAGCATCAGAAAGGCGGTGTTTTCAGTACCGTTTTGAAGGACTTCAATTTTATCAAGACCTGTTAGCTGAATATGAAGATACTGCCCAACCGCATCTCGTTTAAGTTCATAGGTCGCTTGGTTTTGTTTTACGAGTTCACTAAGGTTAAGTTCAGTGTTGTTAATGAGAACACGGATTTTATCACCAATGTCAGAGAGTTCATTAAAGTTAAAAGGCTCATCAAGCTTTGAGAAAGAATTGATAACCCACGGAGCTTTAACAAACCAATCAGTTCCAGAGCAATTCCTAGAATTACATCGAGGAGCAAAGAAAAACTCGCCAAACTTTTCATTAAGCCTCACTCCATGAAGACCTTGTATGTAGATTGACGCCTCAACGACTGAGTTCTTGGTGACATTTCCTAATGGATACTTTTTATAAGAGTCCGTACTATCAACTCCCTCTGTAAGAGAGAAGAAGGTCTCGCTTTTCTGATTAGCTAGTTCTGCCCCTGTAACATAAGAAAGAGTAATACTGTCGGCATTAGTGAAAGTATGCTTAAGGTAGTGGTCTTTAAGTTTATTGGTCATCACAAACCAATTACCATCCTTATCATTTTCTTTAATTTCATGAAGATAAGTAAAACCTGAGAGTTTATTAGAGAATTGCTCCACTTGCTCTAGCTTTTCATCAACGATGCTAAACTTATCCGAATAAAGCTTTTTTAAGACACTGATAAATTTCTCACCATGCTCATTTATGGCCACATAGTTAATGCCACTCTCATAAGGGGTTGAGACATAGACAGGGATCGTCTTATTCTTTACCGAAGAAAGAAGGATAGAGTTTTGAATATTTCGATCAGGACAGTTAAAGTCTTTAACCTCTGAGATGATAAACTCGCCCCGACGAAGATAAGAGTCTTCAAAAAGTTCAATTGGTGGATTATGGATAGTGACCGCAAAGTTTTCCCGTACTCCACTTTGAAAGGTTTTCTCAATCTTTTCAGTATGAATAAGAACGTAACTCTCTTTCGAGTGGCTGTAGTAGTAGAAATTCACCTCTAGGGAGTCAATTGATGGATAATAGGGTGATTCCTGGAGCCTCAAGGTGTTTTCAAGATCAAGAGTTAAAGTCTTAATCTTCTTACCCTTATGTTTTGAGAACTCTAAGACCTTAGAGTGGTAATACTCCTTATCCGTATCTGGGTATTTGATCCAAGAAAAGTCCTTTTGGGTGATTTCACCCCATGAAACTCCTGAGAATCTACCAAGTTTAGCCGCATTAGTAAGACTATTTTCTTTTAGAAAAAGTTCACCCACACGATACTTAAAGTTAGGATTATCACGGGCTACCGTCGTATCAATTCTAAAAGCAGATTCATCTTCAAAGGTTACTTCAATTGAGTAATCTTGAAGAAAACTCACATCTACCTTTGGGATATCGGCAACAATGGGATCTGTTCCGTTCTTAATTTCTTCAATATCAAGGATCATATCCCCATCTGAATCAATAAGAGGGTCGATGGAATTAACGGAAAGAGTCTCCTGTTTCTTTTCAGAAGATTTCCCTTTGTCATCACCATTGGGCTTAAAGCTACATGATGATGAAATAAATAGTATCAATAATAAAAATTTCATTTTTACCCTTGTTTTAGACAAAGTAATCCATTACGAGAAAACCTCCTCGTTTAAAGAACTCCTGTCTGTTTGTTTAATATTTTTGAGCTAAGCTACTATCTATAGGCCTTCAGAATAGTATTTACTTATTTGCTCAATTCTTTTACTTACTTTCCTAATTACATTAACCAGAGCTTTGTTCTTCTTAATTTCTCTTTGCCCGATTGAATTAAGAAATGCTTCAAACTCTTTATCTATGCCATTCATTAGGGTCTCCCTTTGTTGAGCATATTTTTTAATAAGTGATCCAGTAATTCAGCACGAATGGTAAGCTCTCTATTTCTAACTAGTTCTTCGGGTGAAATAGTCCCCAGCAAATTTAAAAACTCGTCTCTTGTCTCAGTAATAAACCTTCTCATTGTTTCTCCTTTTTTTATGAGTTAGGGGTTTAAAGTAATGCCTAAAGGATTCTATAAATAAATCCTTCCTCGTATTTTTTCTTAAAGTCAGACCTCCTTTATTTTGTATAATCGTAAACCTTCGTTCGTAGTTGGGATTTCTCAAATCCTCTCTCTGAAAAATTGAATAAATATGTTCCTCCTTATTTAAATTCGTTCTCAAGACTGTCTTTTAGCAGGGGCGACCCTAAAATATTTACATAGTCATCTTCAAGATAATTTTGAGAAGCAGTGAAAGTTATTATTCATGAATAATTATTCACGTTCGTGAATAACGTAAGTCTCCAAAAACAGTATGAGCTATTCATTCATGAATAATTCACTCGTGAATAACTATTTTTTGAAGTCTCTTGTCAGCGATTTGACAAAAACAAATTCTGTTTCTAAATAGTGCGTTCTTTAAATTTGATAGGAAGTTTTTATGACTACAAACACTCATTCGAGCACAGATTTTACTGTGCGGATGGCACGGGATTGTATCTTTGAGCTTAAAGAACGTTACCCGAACTACAGCTCTTCTCAGATTGCTAAAGAGGTTGGCATAAGCCAGCCCACCTTTAACCGTATTGAGAATGGACAGGTTAATCCAACATTTGTGACCATCAGTAAGCTTCTCTCTGCTACAGGGAAATATCACAAGATTGCGGACGTTATTAAGATGGCCTATCCGGTAATCCCTTCTGATGTTCACATTGATTACTCTCACAACGAAGAGACCCCGTTCATGGGTGGAGAATTCGCAAAATTTTTCTCAATAAGTGAATATCGAAGCATCATCCTTCTGGCAGCGACAAGATCAGGAACTACTCGAAACGAAATCCAAAATGAATTCGGAGTTCGCGGACTTTCAAGGCTTGATTTATTGCTCTCACACGAAATTTTAAGTGAAGTCCGAGGCATTATTAAGGCCAATGAAGAAAAGATGACTTTTGACCAGCAAATATTAAAAGACTGCGCTCTTGATTGTATTAGCAGTAATTACGATGCAGAGAAGTTCGGGACTGGACAGAACTGGCTATCTTTTCAAACCGAATCGGTGAATAAAGAAAAGGCCATGGCTTTAATTATTGCGAAGTTACAAAAGACATATAAAGAAATCAAAGAAGAAATTCTGTATTCACCTGAGTATTTTGGCAATGACAAGATCTTCGTTTCCATGGTAGCTGATTCGCTACTCAAAGAGTCACCAAACTCATCCAAGGAGATAAAGCAATGAGAACATTTTCTTTTCTTACCACTTTAGCCGTTTCTTTGTTCTCGTTAAGTTCATTTGCGTTTACCGGTCTTAAGTCAGTTGTGCTTGTTGATGGTAGAATTATTAACTTTAAATCTGATGTTCAGAGTCTAAGCCTTAATCAAGGGCAAATTGATTATCTTGAACTTCAAAACGGTGAGATCATAGATAGTACTGATATCAGAAATCTAGTTCCTCAAAATAAACTCGAAAGCCAAAGCTCAAGATCGAGAATAGGTGTTGATGGGGGAGGGATGTAATTCCCTTTCTGTTGTGATCACTTCCAAGGTATTTATAATCCTCCACATATTCACAATTTTTTTTAAAGGTGCTGAATTATTATTCGGCACTTTAACTCATCTGAACTATTATATGATTTAAATAGGACAACCGTCTTAGTGAATCCTATTGTCGTAACGATTAATATTATTGAGAAAGTTAAACTATGCACGGAAAACACTTAAATAATCTTTTAAAAAAATTAGTTTCAAAGGGCAGAGAGTGTGAGTGGGTTGAGTTCAAAGAAAATAACTCTAATCCAGAGATGATTGGGGAATATCTTTCAGCATTATCTAATTCTGCTTTTTTATTGGATGAACCATACGGATATTTGGTTTATGGGGTGAATGATTCTCTTGAAGTCGTTGGTACAAACTTCAACTTTTTTGAAGCCAAGGTTGGTAACGAACCATTAGAAAATTGGTTATCTCACAATCTTGACCCACGAATTGATTTTCAGGCAAGTGGCTTAGAGTCTAACAATAAGAGGGTTGTTATTATTCGAGTTGATAGCACAAGACTTAAGCCTGTTTCTTTTAGAGGTGTAGAGTTCGTTCGTATTGGCTCTGTTAAAAAGAAACTCAAAGAACATCCTGAAAAAGAGCGAAAAATTTGGGAGAAGACCTCTAAAACATCATTTGAAAATTTATCAGCTAAAGACAACGTTTCTTCAGATGAAGTCTTATCTTTAATTAATTATCCAAAATATTTTGACATGATGAACTTACCATTGCCGCAGAATAAGGATGGTATAATTTTACGTTTAAAAGAAGAGAGCATCATTCGAGATAATAATATTGGAACTTATGACATTACAAATCTTGGGGCCATATTATTTGCGAAGGATTTGCATAGTTTTCCAGAGCTTGAGAGAAAAGCATTAAGAGTTGTTATCTATAAGGGTAAAAATAGGATCGTCACTCTAAAAGAGCACCTTGTTTCTAGCGGATATGCCGTAGGATTTGAAGGGGCCATGGGATATATCAATGACCAGCTTCCATCGAATGAGGTAATTGGGCAGGCCCTGAGAGAAACTGTAAAGATGTATCCAGAGTTGGCCATAAGAGAGCTTGTTGCTAATACCCTGATTCATCAAGATTTTACAATAAAGGGTACAGGGCCAATGGTTGAAATCTTTGATGATAGAATTGAGATTAGTAATGCTGGGAGCCCTCTCGTAGATACACTTAGGTTAATTGATCACAAACCGATTTCAAGAAATGAAAAATTAGCTTATCTCATGCGTAGATTAAAAATTT
This sequence comes from uncultured Bacteriovorax sp., assembly GCA_964459395.1. GTDB lineage: Bacteria > Bdellovibrionota > Bacteriovoracia > Bacteriovoracales > Bacteriovoracaceae > Peredibacter. The sequence goes on along the minus strand of CAYWMU010000019.1, from coordinate 16,782 downwards.
GCGAAGAAAGAGGGACAGGGATTGATAAAGTTATCAATGAGATTGAGAGCTATCAACTACCAGCACCTCGGTTTACCCAAGAAGAATCGTATTTCAGAGCAATAATTTATGCTCACAAAACATTGAGACAAATGAACAAAGAAGATAAAACTCGTGCTTGCTATCAGCATAGTTGTCTTCAGTATGTTTCAAATGAAGTTATGACAAATGAATCACTAAGAAATCGATTTAATATTAGTGAAGCAAATTACTCCATTGCTTCGCGGATAATTGCTGATACTTTAGCTGCAAATTTAATTAAGCCTAGTGATCCTGAGAGTAAGTCTAAAAAAAACGCCAGCTATTTACCTTTTTGGGCTTAGTCACATTACTGTCACATAAATACCGTGCCTTATCTGCTTGAAATCACAAGAGGTTGAGTGTCTGGAATTGAGTTCAGTCACATAGCCGTCACATAAAAAGCTATTATGATCATTTGCATTAATTTAGATTGAATAAATAGTCATAGCTTGTCAGAGATAGTCAAAAAATGGTCTAATTTTATAAATTACTAATATTTAGGAGCGTTTCTGTGATTGAAGCAGAGAGATGGCTGTCTGTAGAAGAAATCGCCGCACATTTAGGTGTTTCAAAAGAGACTATTTATCGTTGGTTGGAAAAAAAGGATGAGAAACGCCGGATTCCGGCCAATCGGATAGGGAGGCTTTGGAAGTTTAAGGCTTCTGAAGTTGATGAATGGATAAGGAATGACGGCGCAGTTGAAGATGCAAATGAAAATAAAAATAAAAAATAGGAAGTATTAAAAATGGCACTTAAAAAATCAGAACTCTATTCATCTCTTTGGGCAAGCTGCGATGAACTTCGTGGAGGCATGGATGCAAGTCAATATAAGGACTATGTTCTTGTCCTTCTTTTTATAAAGTACATTTCAGATAAGTATGCTGGTCAAAAATATTCTCCAATTACAATTCCTGAAGGAGCATCCTTTAGTGATATGGTGGCCCTAAAGGGAAAAACTGATATTGGCGACCAGATCAATAAAAAGATCATAGGCCCTCTCGCAAAAGAGAATAAGCTCTCGGACATGCCCGACTTTGATGATTCTACTAAACTTGGCTCAGGCAAAGAAAAAGTCGATCGTCTTACAAATCTCATAGCTATCTTTGAAAACCCTGCTCTTGATTTCTCTAAGAACCGAGCAGATGGAGATGATATTCTAGGGGACGCCTATGAGTATCTTATGCGCCACTTCGCTACTGAAAGTGGAAAGAGTAAGGGGCAATTCTATACCCCCGCAGAAGTAAGTCGGATCATGGCGCAAATCTTGGGCATTGGAACAGCGAAAGTAACGGCAGATACTACTGTTTATGATCCAGCTTGTGGTTCTGGCTCTCTTCTTTTGAAGGTGGGTGATGAAGCCAAAGTTAAGCCCACTCTTTACGGTCAGGAAAAAGATTCTGCGACCAGTGGTCTTGCTCGAATGAATATGATTCTTCATAACAATCCGACTGCACTTATCACTCAAGGTAACACCATCTCTGACCCAAAATTTAAAGATGGTAATGACTTAAAACAATTTGATTATGTTGTCGCCAATCCTCCTTTCTCTGATAAGAGATGGAGCACAGGTATTGATCCAGCCAATGATACTTATGGCCGCTTTCAAACCTTTGGAGTACCACCAGCTAAGCAAGGGGATTATGCTTATCTTCTCCATATTGTTCGTTCAATGAAAAGCACAGGAGTGGGAGCTTGTATTCTTCCTCATGGAGTTCTATTTAGAGGAAACGCTGAAGCCGATATTAGAAAGAATCTCATTACAAAAAATGGTTGTTACATCAAGGGCATAATTGGACTCCCAGCGAACCTTTTCTACGGAACAGGTATTCCTGCTTGTATCATTGTATTAGATAAAAAAGATGCGGTTAAACGCCAAGGCATCTTTATGATTGATGCGAGCCAAGGTTATATGAAAGACGGGCCTAAGAATCGCCTGAGAAGTCAGGATATTCATAAAATCGTTGATGCGTTTAATAAGCAGCTTGAGATTCCAAAATACTCACGAATGGTACCTCTCTCAGAGATTGAGAAAAATGAGTATAACTTAAACCTTCCTCGTTACATCGACACACAAATTGAAGAAGATAAACAAGATATTGCAGGGCACTTATATGGTGGCATTCCGAAGGCTGATGTTGATGCGCTTTCAAAATATTGGGAGGTATGTCCGAAGCTTAAAGATTCACTCTTTAGAGAAATTAGGAAAGATTACTTTGAAGTAACTGTTGAAAAATCAGCAATCAAGTCTGCAATCTATGAGCATCCAGAGTTCAAGGCTTTCACAGCTTCGATGAGTCAGCACTTTGATGTTTGGAGAGATAAGGCCACAAAGGAACTTAAAAAACTTGAAGCGGGACTTTATCCGAAAGAAGAAATAAACAAACTTTCAGAAGAGCTTCTTCATCACTATGAAGGTAAGCCTTTGATAGATGCCTATAATGTCTATCAGCATATAATGAACTATTGGGCGAGTACCATGTCGGATGACCTTTACCTGATCTCAGCGGATGGATGGAAAGCCGAAACATATAGAATTATTGAAAAAGATAAGAAGGGAAAAGAGAAAGATAAAGGCTGGACTTGTGATCTCATTCCTAAAGAACTGGTGGTGGCGAGATACTTTTCAAAAGAGCAAGAAGAGCTAAATCAAGCAACCTCTGAGCTTGAATCAGTATCAGCTCTGATAGCCGAGATGTCGGAAGAGCATGGAGGAGATGAAGGAGCTTTTAGTGAACTAGAAAAAATAAATAAGGCAAATGCAGCAGCAAGACTTAAAGAGATTGCTAAAGATAAAGAAGCGAAGGAAGAAGCTGAACTTTTAATACAATACATTGCTCTTTGTGATCAAGAGGCTGAGCTTAAAAAGAAAGTGAAAGAGCTAGATAGCAAGCTTGATGAGCTTGCCATGAAGCAATACTCCAAACTTAAAATTGAAGACGTTAAAACACTGGTTGTAGAAGATAAATGGATGGCGAGTCTTGCTAAAGATGTTCATGGAGAACTAGAGCGCATCAGCCAGTCGCTTACTTCCAGAATAAAGGAGCTTGCTGAAAGATATGAATCGGCTATGCCAGAACTCATCAAAGAGGCTTCATTGTTTGAGTCAAAGGTAAATAAGCATCTTGAGCAGATGGGGTTTGCGTGGAATTAGATAAAGGTCTATCTGGATGGGTTGAGAAAAGTATTGCTGATATAGCTCCACTCCAGAGAGGATTTGACTTACCCAATCGACTTCTGGCTGAAGGTTCGTATCCAGTGGTTTATTCAAACGGTATATCCAATCATCACTCAAGTTTTATAGTCAAAGGGCCTGGCGTTGTAACAGGCAGATCAGGAACAATTGGCAGGATGCATTTTATTGAATCTAACTTCTGGCCTCATAACACTTCTCTTTGGGTAACTAGCTTCAAGGGGAACTGTCCAAAGTTTGTTTATTACTTGTATTCTTCAATTAAATTTGAAAGATTTTCATCTGGGTCGGGTGTTCCAACATTAAATCGAAACGATGCACACAGCTTCAAAACATTAATTCCGACAGATAAGAAAGAACAAGAAGCCATCGCCAACGCTCTTTCCGATGCCGACGCTTATATTGAATCGCTTGAAAAACTCATCGCTAAGAAACGCCTGATTAAGAAAGGGGTGATGCAGGAGTTGTTGACGGGGAATAGGCGGTTGGAGGGTTTTAAAAAGAGTTGGAAAGAGTATTCTCTAAATACTTTAATCAAAGATTTTCGCAATGGTTATGCTTTTAATGCTGGTGGCTATGTTAAATCAGGTGTTCCTATAGTGACGATGGCTCAAATTGGACTTGATGGAAGCTTTCAATATGATGAAGATCGAGTGAACCATTGGTCACATGATAAAGCTAAAAATCTTTCTGAGTTTATAATAGCAAAGGGTGATCTTTTAATTGCAATGACTGATGTCACTCCAGATAAAAATCTGATTGGCAGAATGTCCGTTGTCAATGTTGAGGGCCCACTTTTACTTAATCAACGTGTCGGGAAAATAAGTACACACAAAGATAAACTTCATCCCCACTTTCTTTGGCATTTTTCTAATAGCGCCATGTGGAGAGATTATTGCTTAGCTTCTGCAACATTAGGAGTTCAGGCAAACATTGGGACAAAAGATATACTATTGGGAAAGATTATTTTACCAGATATTGATGAACAAAATGCGATTGTAGAAATTATTGGAGATATTGATTGTGAGCTTAATAATTTGATAATTAAACTTCAAAAAGCTCGCCTCATCAAAGAGGGCATGATGCAAGAGCTACTAACAGGAAGGATTAGGTTAGTATGAGTGATTTAATAGGAAAGCCAGAAAGAGCGACGCAGAATCGAATTATAGAGATTTTTAAAAATGAGATGGGCTATCGCTATCTGGGTAACTTTGAAGAGCGAGAAAACAATAGCAATATCGAAGTTGATTTACTGACGAATTATTTGACGAAGGCTGGTTATAACAAAGATCAAATCAATGCTGCAATCTTGAAGCTTCAGTCTGAGGCCAATAATCACAACCGCTCCCTCTATCAAAATAACAAAGAAGTTTATTCTCTGCTGCGATACGGTTTATCTGTTAAAACCGATCTTGGTAAGCCAAGTGAGACCGTTAAGTTTATCAATTGGAATGAACCTCTTAAAAATGACTTCGCCATTGCAGAGGAAGTTACGCTTAAAGGTAAAAATGAGAGAAGACCAGACCTTGTCCTCTATATAAATGGGATTGCTGTCAGCGTGATTGAGCTAAAGAATAGTCGGGTCAGTATTGGAGATGGGATTAGACAGCTTTTATCTAATCAAAAACCTGAATTTAATGAGTGGTTCTTCAGCACGGCTCAAATCCTTTTTGCAGGAAATGATACTGAAGGAATGAAATACGGAACAATTCATACTTCTGAAAAGTTTTACCTTACTTGGAAAGAAGACGAAGAAGATAACTCTCGGTTTAAGATTGATAAATATCTTTTAAAGATGTGTGAGAAGGCTCGTTTACTTGAACTCATCTATGACTTTGTATTGTTTGATGGAGGTATAAAGAAGCTCCCACGAGTTCATCAGTATTTTGGAGTGAAAGCGGCTCAAGATTTTGTGAGAAGAAAAGAGGGCGGAATCATTTGGCATACTCAAGGAAGCGGTAAGAGTATTGTGATGGTAATGCTCGCAAAATGGATTTTAGAGAATAATGCCAATGCTCGAGTGGTCGTTATTACTGATCGAGAAGAGCTGGATGAGCAGATTTCAGAAAGAGTATTTAAGCCAGCAGGAGAGACAATCTATCGCACAAAGAGCGGTAGAGATTTAATGTCTAATCTGGCTCAGCCTACCCCAAGGCTACTATGTACGCTTGTTCATAAGTTTGGACAACGTGGAGTGGAGGATTGGGATGCCTTTATTGAAGAAATAAAAAACCAACCGACGAAAACTGTTGGTGAGCTATTTGTATTTGTGGATGAATGTCACCGAACCCAAAGTGGAAAGCTCCATGATGCCATGAAGGTACTTATGCCTAGTGCTACTTTCATAGGTTTTACTGGGACACCACTCCTTAAAAAAGATAAAGAAACAAGTCTCGAGATATTTGGTAGGTATATTCACACCTACAAGTTTAGCGAAGCCGTGGAAGATAAGGTGGTCTTAGACTTACTTTATGAAGCCCGTGATATTGATCAAAAGCTTGGATCAGAAGATAAGATTGATACTTGGTTTGAGGCCAAAACCAGAGGTCTCAATAGCTGGCAAAAAGATGAGTTGAAAAAACGCTGGGCCACGATGCAAAAAGTGATGAGTTCACGCTCACGTATGGAAAGGGTTGTTGCTGATATCGTTTTTGATTTTAGTGTTAAGCCAAGGCTTAATAATGACAAAGGTAATGCCATTTTAGTGGCAGGAAGTATCTTTGAAGCCTGCAAGTATTTTGTTCTTTTCCAAAAGACAGTCTTCAAAGGCAAATGTGCTGTCATCACTTCTTATAACTTGGACAAGAAAGACACCACGGTTGAGGAGACAGGGGCAAATAACGAGACAGACAGACAGTTTATTTATAATACCTACAATGAACTCCTTAAAGACATTCAACCTCTGCCAAATCTTAATAAGACTGAGACTTATGAAAAGCAGATGAAGAAACTCTTCATCGAAGAACCTGCCAACATGAAGCTTCTCGTAGTAGTGGATAAACTCTTAACGGGCTTTGACGCTCCATCTTGCACTTATCTTTATATAGATAAGAGTATGCAGGATCATGGCCTCTTTCAGGCCATTTGCCGAACCAATCGTCTTGATGGGGAAGATAAGGAGTTTGGTTACATTGTAGATTACAAAGACTTGTTTAAAAAAGTTGAAAAAGTGATCTCTGTTTATAGTTCAGAGCTTGATGCTTCAGCTGGTGGAGCTGATCCCGAAGTCTTGATGAAATCAAGAATTGAAAAGGCACGAGAAAAACTAGATGAAGCTGTTGAGAAAATCTTTCATCTCTTAGAGCCAATACCTCAACCAAAGGGTGAGCTTGAGAGTATTCACTACTTTTGCGGTAATACAGAAATTTCATCTGACTTGATGGAGAGGGAGCCTTTAAGAGTAGCACTTTATAAAGAAGTAGCAAATTTTATGAGGGCCTTTGCCAATCTTGCCGATGACATGGATGAAGCTGGCTACAGTAAAGACGACATAACTCGTATTAAATCGATGCTTACACAAGCTATTGATCTGAGAAATCTAATCCGTAGGGCAAGTGGAGAAGAGATTGATCTAAAGGCCTATGAAGCTGATATGAGGCACCTCATTGATACATACATCGAAGCCTCTGATCCTAGAAAGATTTCTGTCTTTGAAGATGTTCCACTTATTGACCTAATTGTGAAATCAGGAGTTGCGGATGCTATTGCTCAAAAGTTTGGAGGGAAACAGCCTAAAAACAATAAGTCAGTTGCCGAGGTCGTTGAAAATAACATTAGAAGTAAGATCGTAAAAGAACATCTCAATGATCCAGTATACTATGATCGAATGTCTAAGTTATTGGATGAGGTGATCAAATTTAGAAAAGAAAATGCTGATAAATATGAAGAGTATTTAAAAAAAGTAGCAGATCTTGCTAAAAAAGTTCAAAGTGCTGGAGCATCATCAGTTCCTTCTTCTATCAAGACGGCAGGCCAACGTGCCCTCTATAACAATATTGGTCAGAATGAGGATTTAGCACTGCTTATTGATTCAAAAGTGAAAGAAGTTCGACCAGCGGACTGGAGAGGTGTGCAGGCCCGTGAAAACGTCATTAAAAAAGCTCTTTGGGATATTTTGAAGGATGATAGTGAAGTTGAAAGAATCTTCATTATCCTAGTGAACCAGAGGGAGTATTAATGAAGATAGAGCTAGGGGATATCACAATTGACGTTATTCAAAAAGATATTAAAAATGTTCACTTGAGCGTTAATCCCCCGTATGGAGATGTTCGGATTTCTGCTCCTCTACATATGAGTATTCATTCCCTTAGGGCCTTTGCTATTTCAAGATTATCTTGGATTAAAATTGAAAAGAAGAAGTATCTTGACCAAGAACGTATTCCTGAACGTGAATATCTCAATAGAGAAAGCCATTATGTCTGGGGTAAACGCTACCTTCTCGAAATCATCGAAAGTGAAGAAACTCCAAGTATTGAGTTAAAACATTCTCAACTCGTAATGAAAGTTCGTTCAGGTACAAGTCGTGATAAAATGAAAGATCTTCTTGAGCAATGGTATCGAGAACAAATTAGAATTACGGTGCCAGAATTAATTGCAAAGTACTCAAGTCGGCTAAAAGTAAGCGTAGACCGTCTATTTGTTCAAGACATGAAGACGCAATGGGGATCAAGTAATCCTTCTCGCAATAATATTAGACTTAACACTGATTTGGCCCGGAAGGACCCTGTATATTTAGAGTATGTTGTTCTTCATGAAATGGTTCATTTACTAGAACCAACTCATAGTACACGTTTTACTGCTCTTATGGATTTATATATGCCGAATTGGAGACAGTATCGGGATGAGTTGAATCGGTTGCCGTTACGAATGGAGGCTGTCCGGTGAATTTATTTTCCGATGAAGAATTAGCATATAACACAAAGCTGAAAACTGACCTATTCAATCTTGTATCTAGTGGTGATTCTATTTTATTTGTGGGGTCGGGACTCAGTATTCCAGTAGGATTCCCATCATGGGATGGACTTTTAAAACAACTTGAAACGTTAGCACTTAGTGTGGGAACTGGGTTTGTTGCAGATAATAATATGAGGGAGAATGATCCTCTTTTATATGCGGACAAAATTAAAAAGCATTTTTCAGACAATTCTTTACTTCCAAGATATTATAATAAATTACACGAAACTTTTGATAGAAAAAAACCAATTAATTTTAGAGAGTCACATAAAAAATTGGTAAGATTACCCTTTCCAATAATACTAACAACAAATTACGACACAGTTCTTTCTGATGCTTTACTTCAGGTTCAGAGTGAAGGTCAGCTGCCTTTAGAAGACCTGTGTGTTCCCGTAAGTGATGGGACTAGACCATTAGTTTCGAAACTTTTGTTGGCTTTACATAAAAGTTTAGATTTTCCAAAAAAAGTGGCTCATCTGCATGGATATTTTTCGAGACAAAATGAACTAGTGCTTACTAAAAGTGATTACGAAAGATGTTATAATATCTCCCTTGATGGACAAACCGAAAAGCGGAGTTTATCTCTACATTTTTTAGTTTTATGGTCATTGATGGCGACAAGACGAATTGTGTTTGTTGGATTTGGAATGAAAGACCCATATTTGAAGCTGCTTCTTGAGAGTGTTTGTCGCGAATTATGGCAATGGGAAAGACCAACTCATATAAATATTGCCCCCATTGATTCATCCTCTGCAAAAGAATCAATTGCTGATGCCAAAAAACTAAGGGAAGAGTTTGGTGTCGATACATTTTTTTATGAAAACGGAGATGGAACATTCAAAGAACTTGAAGAATTAATAAACGAGATTCATGATTTCATTTTTCCATCCCAGCCACAAGAATCTCCTTTCACTGGGCCAGAACAAGCTCGAGATTCGGGCACTGAACATACTGATTGGATTACTAAAATGAATAAAAAACTAAGTATGGGTGGGGAAAATGCAAATAAATAGAAGCGATTTGGAGAATAGTTTATATGAGTATTCTCGTTTAGGACATGGCTTGATTTTAGGAAGTCCGGGTGCAGGAAAGAGTCATAGCTTAGTAAAGTTAAGAGATGCATTACTTTTTAAAGGCATCCCTTCTCTTTTAATTCCCATAGATCGGTTGGGGTCCGCAACAGTTACTGAGATTCAGGCCCATCTTGAAATTAATGTTCCATTACTTGAAAAATTAAAAAGTGAACATCGTGATTCAAAAAATCCAGCGGTTTTAATTCTCGATGGTTTTGATGCTGCCAGAAATTTGGATATTCAGGCAAATCTACTCAACTTGATAAAAAGTTTAATTTCCCCAGAAAATGAAAGCTGGAACATACTTGTGTCGATTAGGACTTTTGATGCGAAGAAATCAAAGGATTTACTAAAATTATTCCCCCGAAACACCGCTCTTGATAAAAGATATTTGTTAGAAAGTATAGATTGCGAACATTTTTATATTCCTACTTTAACGAATGAAGAGGTACTAACGACAAAAGGAATTGATGGGCTGGAGACTTTATTTCAAAATGCGTCATCTGAATTTAAGGAGATTTTAAGAAATCCATTCAACTTGTGGCTTTTAGAAAAAATATCAAAAAAAAATCAGCTTTTAGATGGGTTGGATAAAATAGCTTCAGAAGTTCAGCTATTAGATAAGTTTTGGGAAAACTATATCTCTAGCGACGCTAACTCAGATATAAAAGAGTCAATTCTATCGTCTTTAACAAAAGATATGGTGAAGAACTATTCTTTATCAGTTAAAAAAGATCAACACTATAAAACTGAATTAGATTCTTCTTGGAAATCATTATTAAGTAATGAAATTATTGTTTTATCAGAACTTACTGGTCAGAGAATATCATTCTCTCACAATATTCTATTTGATCATGCTGTAAGTCGCTTAGTAATAGATGAAGACATAGATCAAGTCATAGAATTTCTAGCTGAAGAGCCAGCAAGGTCATTGTTTTTAAGACCCAGCTTGACCTATTTTTTTGCACGTTTGTGGTTCGCTAATAAGAATAAATTTTGGGAATCCTTTTCAAATTTACTTACTTCTCAGGATCAAAACCTAAGAATTTTTGCTCGAATTGTTCCTGCTTCTGTTGCTGTAAAGTTGTTTTCTACGGCTCAAGATTTTGTGGAGTTAGATTTTTTTCGTAAAAACAAGCCAGAACTTCATAGTGAAATAGTTACTAGACTTTTGCAAGCCCATGATTTTATCGGTAATGGCCATGATCGTGAGTGGTTAATATTTTTAAGAACATTGAGTATTGATTTAAATAATCAGTATTTGTGGAACGTTGCTAAGCTTACATCTAACATTCTTGAGAGATCAGAGGAAGTCGGGATTAAAGTTCTTGTTGGAGAAGTTGCGCGAAATATATTGAAATACATTTGGAAACATCGAGAATGCCAAAACAAAACATGGTTGGATGGAATTGGTTCTAATTTAGTTATTCCAATCGTTGCAAAAACATTTGAAAGTAATCCCAAAGAAGCCGAAGAACTTATTAGAAATGTCTTAGCCGTTATCAAAGAAGAAAATTTTCCCATTCAATATCTTTATCGGTTATGTGACTTGATTGATTCTATTTGGCCAACATCTCCTGCATTGGTAAGTGATATTTATCGAATTATTTTTAGCCATAATGAAGTTAGTACTGAATCAACATCTATGGGTACACCCATAATGCCCCTGATAAGCAATAGACGACAAGACTTTCATATGTGTCATTATCACTTAGAGAGAAAATTTGCAGCGTTTATTGAGTCTAATCCTATTGAAGCAATTGACGCAGGAATGGATGTACTCAATGCTCACGCATGGGGGGATCATTTGTTATCTTACTCAAAAACTTATGAGGAGATATTGAAAGATTCAGTTGAATTCAAATGGAGACAGAAAACTGCAAAAATACTCGAAGATCATAGCTCAATATGGGACTCTGGAACATCTCTTCGAGATGAGCAAATCAAGATAGCTAATACAATATTTAAATATTTTGAAAAACATCTTGATGATGCTTCCATAACTAATCAAATTCTCGATCTCTTTGCTAAAAAAGCAGAAGTTGCTTTTTGGTGGAAGCGATTATTAAATTCTGGAGCAAAAAATCCGAAAGCACTTGCAGATCAGTTGTTTGAACTTTGTTTGGTTCAGGAGGTAATTGATGGTATTTCGACAGAGTATGAAGCCGTTCGATTCTGTATTGTCGCTTGGCCTTTTTGGGGTGTTAATAACAAAAATATCTTTCAGAATTTTTTGATGAATCTTAAAGCAACCGATGTTGATAAACAGGTATATACTGAACAACTCAAGAAAAAAATAATATCACGACTTCCTAAAGAAGAGCTTACAAATGATGCTGCTAAAAAATTAAGAGATGAGATTGATTCTTCTGGGGAAAAAGTGGCCAATCCTCGCCCTTTTGAAGTCTTTTCAAGCTGGGGGGGGGCATATACTGAAGATGAATACCTAAGGGATCATGGAACAAATTTAGAAGACCCCAGCATAAAAAAACTTAAGAATGCATGGAATGAGTTAGCAAGTCTCACAAAAGATTTATTAAATGGCTCACCAACAGGAGATCAGACTGTACCAATAATTGAAAAAGCGAAAGTTTTATTCTCACTCCTTTCTCCTAATCCTGTTACCAATGATAAGAATGCCCTCGCCTCAGGATGGAGAGAGTTGACTAATGCTGCAGGAATTATAACTCGATCAGAATTAGAATTTGATTCGGACAGTTATAAATTCATTAAGAGAGTGCTCCTTGTAGGCTCTGAGATCAAAAATCCTTGGAAAGATGAATTTGATGAAGATGAATTCACGTCAGCGGCATATTCTCCTTATGCAAAAACGGAGGTCGCACTTGCCTTGCCTTGGTTTGCACGTTTGGGAAAAGATCAGGAAGTATTAAATGCAATTACTAAGCTCTCTGCTGATATAGACCCATCTGTTCGATACTTACTATGCCGAGAAGTGTGGAGGATGCGGAGAGATTACCTCGAAGAATTATGGACTCTTTTAGAAACCAGAGCAGTTCAAGAAAATAATGGAGTTGTACTAGGAGCTTTAGCTTATAGTCTTGGAAATACTTTTTATAAGGATCATGTAAGAGGTGAGAAAATTTTAAAGCTCATATACGAGCAGTTCTTGAAATCGAATGCAAGAGATGACGATATAAAAGGTACTCTCGATATTATCCAGTGGCTACATCTTGAGAATAAAAGCACATGGGCATCTGGGATTATCTCCAATATTATCAAGAATCCTTGGAAAAATCTTGATCTATTAGGTCTTGTTGTTAGCGACTTGCTAGAACATATCAATGTAAAAACTCTCAATGAGAGAGAGGATTTATTTTTTTCTGCTAAAAATGAAGTTTTAATTTTAATTGAACCTTTATGGAAAGATATTCAATTGTGCTTAAAAGATAAGGGACAGAGTCTTTCTGAGGAAGAAATCAAAGAAGTAAAAAAGCTTTATAGCCCGATTGACAACATAGTTACACGCTTTTACTTTGCCGCAGATGTATCTGAAAAGCTTAGAAGACCAGAAGAAAGGAAGCTTTCTAAAGAAGATCGCGAAAGATTTTATAAAGAGATTAGCCCAATTTTGAGAAAAATTCTTGATGAAGCAATGAAGGCAACTACTGTTACAGTCTTTGCATCAACAGCATATTATTTTATGCAACTTCTAAACGGGGTTATCTCTTATGACGTAAATGGTGTTCTGGGTATGGCTGCAGACCTTGTTGCCGTAAGTGAAGCTGCAAATTTTAACTTAGATTCAATTGCCATGAGAGAGGTCGTAAGTCTTACGGAGACAGTTTTAGCCGATCATCGTTCTGATTTAAAAAATAATGAGAATATCAAAAATCTACTTAGGCTCTTAGATTCTTTTGCAAAAACAGGCTGGAGTGATGCTTTGAGACTGGTATGGCGGCTTGATGAGATTTATCGTTAGAATGGAGGATGGATTCTGAACGAGTTATATATTTTAAATACTTCAGGAAAGGGCTTTCTAAGGGATGGCCTCTACTGTTATCCTTGTGATAGTCGCAACTTGATTCAAGGTTCTTTTATTATGGGAGGAAATGGTAAGTGTTTACCGGCCAGTCATAATTCTCGTCCAATTTTTACATCAGCCATTGGAGATACCAAACTCATTTTTTTAGAACTTTCTTTTGATCCTATTAGCAGACTTAAAAGAGGCAAATTTTATAAAATGGCAGATGAAGGACAGCCAGTAAATATATATCCATCTTCAATGGGAGGAATATATCAAATAGGATCATCATCTACACAAAATTCAGTGCAGGCCTTTAAGTACGTTTCATATGATTTGACGCGTGACTTTAACCCAAGAGATACGTTTATTGTCTTTGGAAACTCAAGGCTTGAAACTCGATGGCGAGTCTTATCTATTGATTCGGCAATTACAAATGAAGAAGTTTGTGTACTACAAGAGGTGCATAGTATTGGTTCTATACCTTCGTTGAACAAAAATGTTATTCCAGATCAATTTTTTTCAGAAATTGATAAAGAATATACTTCTCTTCTTGCGGAGTTGAATTCTTCGCCAGAATCAGTGGTTGATCACTGTCGAGATGTCGCAACAAGCTTGCTATCTGCTGTAGTAGGTATTGTTGAAAAAGAAAATCGTATTGATTTAGGAAAATTGATTTTAAAAGTAGATGATAAACTTAGGGTGATAAAGTCATCCGCAGAGATTATTAACCGACTACATCCAAGACGAAAGCCCAATGAGAGAGAGAAGCTAGACTTGAATGATCTTTCAAGAGTTGAATCTGATTTTGCGATTCAATGTGTGTTTCAGATAATAAGAGAGTTGAAATGGCATCTAACTTAAGTCGTGAAAAAATGCAGTCTGTTTTGAATCAACTAAATCTGATGTGGGACGCTAGAAACTTCGCTGACGCAAATTGTTTATTTCAAAAGTATATTGATATGAACATAGAAGATAAAATTGGAATTCAATTTAAGGCGAATTTATGTGGTCTTCTAACTGATGTTTGTGATTTGGCCAAGACTGAAAAGATAGAGGAATATTTATTTTTCGATTTGGAAAGGTCTTTAGAAAAAGCTATTGAATACCAATCAAAAAATCTATCTCAGATACAAAAGATATATAAAGAAGGAATTGCAAATTATAATTATGCAACTAGTTTAAGCACATTGTATTCATTCAAACGCTTGAAGGATAGAGATTATCTGTTGCCTAAAAATGCAGAATTGCTTGTTAAAGCAAAAAAACAATTTTGGATTGCAATTAGAGCAAGCAAAGGAAAAATGAAGCTGGAGATGATGACAAATCTTGCTCATGTCCTTTCTAATTGTAACCGAATAACAGAATGCCTTTATCTGTATGACCAAGTTCTTGGCATTGAAAGTAATTTCCCTCAAGCAAACTATTCAAAGGCTCAAAGTTTAGAATATTTAAATATGTTGTCGTCAGGGTATAGCATTAATCAATTATATGAAATTTACAAATGTTATAAAAATGCGGCTTTATCATCTTTGGTCTGCCATCCCAATCTGCAAGAACAGGCTAAACTGAAAAGCGAATATACTTATAAATTAATATTAGAAGAAGGGTCTGATGAAGATGCCATTCTGAAAGACTGTATTAAAAATAAAGAAGAATTCTCACAGCACTCAAAAAAACGTAAGTTCTTTATCAAAAACGGAATGGCTCTATCTGAGCACTCTCTTTATTGCGGCTGCAGTGGCTCTAGAAAAGATAATTTGACTATTTTAACACACGCTCGCCCCATCGGAGGGGATTTTGTTCCTCGCATGGAACATATCTTAAATCAGTTAAAAACAGAATACTTTAAGGCAAGAGAACTTTTTTATAATTCAAGCTTTAATGGTGATGAATACTATCGACCATTAAATGAGAAACTTTGTCTAACTGACTTAGGAGATTTTGATGCCAGTGGGGTAAGGGCAGAAGATTTAAGACTAAGCTTCAAAACGTGTTATAGCATTTTAGATAAAATAGCTCTTTCTTTATGTGAGTTATATGATTTTCCTCTATATAAAAATGAAAAAATTTATTTTGAATCTTTTTGGAAAAAAACTCCCAGTAAAGATGAAGGCACTTACAGAGATAGATGGGAAGAGATTAATTTAATAGAAGAGAATCCATCTCTTTTTGCTTTATATTTCCAATCAACAGATTTGAATTCAAAAAATGGTGAGTGGAAAGACTTTAAAAAATGGAGAAATTCTCTAGAGCATGGGTTTTTTGTCTTAACTTCAGAAAAAGCAAAAGAAGCCCCATATGGAATCTTAGATCGGAAATTTAAAGTAGAACAAGCTGAATATGACGTTTTTAAAGAAAGGACGGCTGAGTTACTCCGCTTTGTAAGGTCAGCCATCTTTAACTTCGTTTTTTGTGTTCGTAGAGAAGCTGAAAGATTACTTGAAGACGAAGACTATTCTTCTTCGGAAGTAACCATTACTTTTGATAAAAAACAACCGTAGGAAGGACTGGAATGAGTTTTGATTTAAGATCAGGGTATTGTTTTAAATGTGAAATAAAGTCAGGTAATCCCATCTCTGCAACAATTGGCCTTGGTTGTTATCTTTTAAATATCCAAATTAGTTTTGACACTCCTAGATTGGACTTACCAAGAAATTTAACAAATCTTTCGGGAGTAGTTACTACTGACTTTGGATTCCTTGGTTATTTGGCTCCACTTGAAAGATGATACATTCGAGCGAGAAAATTCTGAATTTAATTAAAGATGAGCTTGGCGAGTATGCTAATGATAGTGGGGCTGTTTTGTATAGTGGCTCTAGTACTTTGGTCCAAGGACAATTTTATATAATAGGATTAAATCCCGCGGGTGATCCTAATCACATAAAAACAACAGTCTTTGAGCAAGTTCAGAATATATTGAATGAAAAACCAGATTATAATTCATATTGCGATGAAGAATGGGGAACGTATAAAAGAGGAGAATCTCTCCATCAGCAAAGAGTTCAAAGCTTGGCCAAAGTGTTGGATATGAATATTCGGAACATATTTGCTGCGAATATCATCTTTATTCGCTCTACAAAAACAGCGACAATCAAGGACTACGATGAATTGAGGAGACGATGCTGGAAAGTGCATGAGTATTTTCTTTCAGTTGTTCAACCAAAAGTTATTCTTTGCTTAGGCTGTGATGAGAATAAAAGTGCTTTTTCAGAGCTTAAAAAAAAATTATGCTCCTGAGGAGAAAATTTTTTATTTTAATGGTTGTGATTTTAGATCAGGTAAGTATTTTGTTCCCAAAAGGGGCGATGGGGGGCCATCAATTGTTGTAGGTCTTCCTCATCCAAGCTATCGTATTTTTACTTTTTGGTCACACCTTGACGAGTTCAAGGATGCTTTGAGTAGAAAGCTTGAGGAATTACGGAGATAATTCCTCAACTTCATGCCTCCAATAATAAGTTGAACCACCGTCAAAAGAGATAATTTCTTCATCTTGTTCAAGTGAGTCAATATACTCGTCCTTA
>CAYWMU010000018.1:0-25717 GCA_964459395.1 uncultured Bacteriovorax sp. | reverse complement strand
AAGGAACTTCTTCAACATAACAGGCGCCAATGCTTTTGACGAGTACGAGACGAATAAAGTTTTTCGCTTTCTTTTTATCCTGCTCTAAGTAAGAAATGAAATTCGTGATAGTAAAATTGTCATAATAAGACAATTCAAGCCTCTCGGCTGGTAGTGCGAGTGCTTTCACTAACTTCTCCCACTCTTCCAAGGCAGAAGTGGCATTAGTAAGCCTTAACAGATATTTAATCCCCATCGCCACAGCTAGGCCATGAGGAATTTTAAGAGTGGTCTCAAAAGCGTGGCCAAGGGTATGGCCAAAATTTAAATAGATTCTTTCACCCTGTTCTTTGAAGTCCTGTTCAACAATTCTGGTCTTGAACTTAGCACTTTCCATAATGATTTCATCAATAGGTGCTTTTTTAATAATAAGTTCGTAAATATCTTTTGAAAGAAAACCGTATTTTAAAAGCTCCCCTTTTCCACTCCACCATTCTTTATCAGGGAGAGAACTTAAGAAATCACTACATATCAAAACGGATTGAGGCGCATGGAAAGCCCCAACAAGATTCTTTCCAGCATCAAGGTTAACAGCAACCTTACCACCGAGTGAGCCGTCAATCATAGCAAGTAAAGTCGTAGGTACGGCGACCCATTGAACTCCTCGGAGAACTGTTGCAGCAACAAATCCTGCTAAATCTGTCGTTGCTCCTCCTCCGAATGCATAAATGATATCGTCCCTTTGGATTCCTTGTGAGATAAAGAAGTTGAGTGCCCTTCCGTAGGTATCTAGTGTTTTTTCTTCTTCAGGATTTTTTAACCAAAAAATATAAGGAGAAAACTGAATCCATTGAGGAAGGTGGTTTTTAGCCTTCTGGTCAGCAATTGCAAAAAACTTACTCCCTTCTCGATCTTCCAAGAGCTTGAACAGTTCGAGTTTTTTAAGGTAAGTTAGTTTCGTATTTAACATGAAAGGAACTCTCAATTCTTAAGGATTAACAATGCAACAAACCGATTTTTCTTCAATAAAAGAATATGACTCCTTATCGAAAAAGCAGCAACAACTATTAAGGGAAATTGCCGAAGAAAAAGAGAGAACCAACAAAATTAAGCTACTCATTGAAAAACATTTAGCTCGTCGCTCTGAAATCAAGAGTTCTATAAGCGAAAAAAACAGCGATATTCTAGACAAAGAATCTCAGGTAAAAGTTTTAAGAGAACAAAAATCACGCTTAATGAATCAAGGAAGCTCTGAAGAAAAGCTCAATGATTATCAGGATAAGATCGACTCTTTAGAAGAAGAATCATTCACCAAACTCGAAGAAATTGAAGAACTCGAACAGGAATTGAAGGAAACTCTTCAGTTTGAGGAAGGTGCTCGTAAAACATTGAGCGAAATTGAAAAAGAAGTCGAACAAATCGTGACCAAGAAAGAAGCAGAGTTAAACAATATTTCTTCGCACCTTGAAGAAATTTTGAATCAATTACCAGAGCGAGCAAGAAACCTTCTTATTAAACTTAGTGAAAAGAAAATGGTCCATGGGCCTTTTACTAAGATTGAGAATGGAAGTTGTATGATGTGCCGATTTAAAATATCAAAAACTGATGAGGCCGATATTGATGTTCACAGACTTCTCAAACAATGCCCTCAGTGTAGTCGAATTTTTCTTCCCTATGGTGTCTAAAATTTAGACACCTCTTTTGTAATACTTTCCAGAAACATCCAAAAAAAGACTTAAGTTGCTATAACTTAACTATGAAAGTTTTAATTTATAGCATCCTCCTCTCTTTTTTCTCACTCGACGCTTTCGCAATTATTATCCCTGATAAGTATCGTAGCGGGGTTGAAATATGTAAGGATCACCGAGGGAAGAATAAGGAGCTGGGCTTTAGGGTGAATGTTCCCATTGATTACAAAGATGCTAGCAAAGGAAAAACTTCTCTTTACGCCTGGACTCACAAGCCCTTTAACCCTCGTTTGAATACAGTTGTTTTTCTCTCTGGCGGGCCTGGTGATACCGCTCATGGATCATACCTTGATCTTCATGACTGGAATGTGGTTTTCTTTGATCAACGAGGAAACTCTTGTTCCCGTCCAAATAGTAAAGAAACTTATCTTGATCCTCATTTTTATAGTTCAGAAAATACTGCTAGAGATATCGAGGAAATCAGAAAGCATTTAAAACTGAATAAGATTTCTGTTTATGGTGTTTCATATGGCACGGTTCCGGCACACCTTTATGGACATTACTTCCCTCGCTCTACTCGAGCTGTTGTTCTGGAGGGAACAATTTTTCGAGGTGGAGATAGCCTGATGAGGCCGGAGCATACAAGAAAAATCATTCAAGATTTTTTTTATTCACTACCTCTCAAGATGCAACAACAAATTCTTGCATATTCTGAACATCCACAAGTGAAGAGTAACTGGTACTCAAATGTCGCTCAAAAAATGTTTTATCTTGATGACGCTGCATCTCGCTTCAAAGTGTTTTTAAATAATGTACTTGATAATGAAGACGTCACAGTCACCATTCTTAAATCTTATGAAGATAAAGAACCGACGGATCAAGAGTTTGGATTCGGCCACGTTATGATGGGAATGATTGGTTGCCAAGAGCTAGGGATGAACTCTTCAGAGTCTAGCTTTTACTCTGTTTTTGAGAATGGTCAGCTTGTCTCAGATAATATTAATCTTCAACAAAAAAACTATTGTGAGTCTCTCGGATTTATCGCAGATGAAGAGATGAATCTTTATCAAGCTTCACAAAAACCAAGTCGAGCTCCAACCACTTATTTTCAAGGTAGTCATGATCCTGCAACTGTTTTACCAGAAGCTCTTCTTCACTTTAATCAGGCGATCACTGGATTTGGACAATTTATCCAAATAGATAAGGCCGGACATTTACCGATTTATGGAACAGTAGCTTCAGGCTACGATACAGGGGTCCCCGTTGATACACGTTTAGCCGTTCTACGAAAAGCATTATCGGGCAGAGAAATTAACTCATTAGAACTGAGTAATGTGGAAAAATCATCTGGTTTTAAATGGAATAAAAAGCTCAAAAGGTAATCTTCTTGCCTTAGGATAAATAACTCAGCTATAAACTTCTTACCGAGATCAAGGGACTATCGCCGCCGCAAGGGGGAGGAAAGTCTGGACACCATAGAGCATCGTAGCGGGTAACGCCCGTCCACCGCGAGGTGAGGACAAGTGCAACAGAAAGTATGTATGGCCTAAAGTTCGCTTTAGGTGCGTAGTGAAACCAGGTAAACTCTACGAGGTGCAAGCCCATGTAGGTGAGCGTTGAGTCTGCTCGAGGAGCTCACGGGTAGGGTGCTTGAGCTTAAGGGTAACTTTAAGCCTAGAAGAATGATAGTCTGAAACAGAATCCGGCTTACTCTTGATCTCGGTTTTTATAAAGATAAAATCTTTTTAGATGCAGTCGATATATTACTTTTCTCATCAAAATCAATCCACATAACTTCTCTTGGAAACTTCATAGACTTCAGCTGAGTAAGGTTTAACTTAAGTGCAAAATTGGTGATCTTATATTTTGTAATACTGGTTTTCACTGAAGGTAAATCAGATGTATCGAATTCAATTCGTGGGTATTGATCTAGCTTCTCATCAGTTGTTTCTGTGATAAAAGTCGGTAGTTCATATTGACCGGCCAACCATTCTTTCTCATTTTTTTTATAAACAAGAATTTGATTTTTTCTTGCGATGACCAAACGAAGAAGCTTTAATTCGTGTTCAACACTTGCTTTCTTTTCTTTCAGGTCTACTGGATAACTAAGAACTTTTTTTTCTTTTAAGGCCTGGCAATGAGTTTTCAATAAGCATAACTCACAGCTCACTCTTCGGGCCTGGCAATGAGTTCTTCCCAAGTCCATAAGAGCTTCATTAAGGGCACGGTAACTCTTAACATCTTTAAAAATTTTATTCTGGTTAAAGAGTTCATTGATTTTGTTTTGAAGCTTAATTCCCTTCGCCTCTTTTAAAGCAAAAAGACGAGAGATAACTCTTTCAAGATTCGCATCTATTGCTAAAGCTTTCTGATTTTTTCCAATAGCAATCAATGCATTGGCGGTATAGGGACCAATCCCAGGGATAGAAATAAGTGTTTGATAATCATCAGGGATCTCTGAATTAAATTTTTCAGTGATGTGCTCCGCGATTTTTTTGAGATTTTTAGCTCTTCGATAATAACCCAGTCCTTTCCAAGCGATCAGAAGCTCTTCTTCGGAAGCTTGGGCCAAATGTGAGAGAGTTGGAAATTCCTCTAAGAATCTTTCAAAGTGGTTAAGAACTGTTGAAACAGTCGTCTGCTGTAGCATGATTTCTGATACGAGAGTTCGATAAAGAGTGCGCTCGGATCTCCAAGGAAGATAATGAAATTCCCTTTTAGACCATTCAAGAAGTTTATCTAGATTCATAGGGCCGGATTGTTACGTTATTTGCACATTCTGACAAGTCCACTGACTTCATCCAATAGAGAGCGAGAAAATAGGTCACCCTTCTCCCCTTTAAGCTTTGCTTTTTTCAAAGCTAAGAAATCAGCGAATTCTTTTGTGTATTCGTTAATATCCGTGATGATAATAAGATTTCTGGCCTCACATCTCTCAATCCAATCTCTCATTCTGTTAACTGAGTTAAGACCGCTATTAGTGCAAAGACTGTCAAAGCTTCCTAACTGTTTGATAGATGTATCAAAAATCATGACATTAAGTTTTTTTCCAAATGAGCAGTTTGTATCAAGTCTTGTAATAAAACTTTTCCTGTAACAACCACCATGCTCATCAGTGAAATCAAATTCTCTCATGGAACTTGAAGTATCTACCCAAACTTCAAGCTCATACTTAGCTTTCTTTTCAGGAACGGCTTTCCCACAAAAAATATCGAAGCCATTTTTTTTATCGCACTCAATAAGATCTCGATCAAAACCACTAGGAGCTAACTCTCCTTCAGCTTTTGACTTTCCAAATGAAACTGCTTCCCATTCGTTATCAGGACGATAAAGGCCATACTGTGGGTCAAAACAATAATCTCCCATAGGTTCACACTGACGACTCACAATGGGTTTAGAAACAAGAGAGAACTCCTTAATGGTTTCAATAAGGGCCGTTTTCTTATCTTGAGAAATAAACCACACCTCAATACTTTGAGGTGCGGCCAATAAAGAAAAGCTAAAAAAAACTAACCAAAGAAATATCATTAGAACTCAACATTTCGTTGTCTGAAGTATCTAAAAATTGCGTCTCCTAGATCAACGATTAAGTCTCTGTCATTAATATCAAGGTTGAGAAAGTCATTGAGATACGCTTTTTGTCTCGGAGACAATGTCTCCATCTTTTCGCGAATGGTGAGGTCTGTTCTTCTTTGTCCTGTCACATTCTCTCCAAAAGGCAATTGATGCTTTCTTCCACCAACACTAATTGTGGCACTGGACTTTGAAGTAGACGTTGAATGTTCATGAGGTGCATTCAATTCATCCTTATAGAAAAGAACCAGCTTCTTTAATGTATCGGTCGATTCTTCTTCAACTCCATCAATAATTTCATGAAGTGGAATATCTAGAGCTGCAATTATCTTGGCCACAACTTGCTCATCAACTGTGCTCGTTTTCAGATTAAGAAAGCGAGACATGGTTGAGATTCCAGTTTGAGTAAGCTCCGCCAAATCTTTCTGAGTTGCCACTCCTCGAAGCTGCATATACTTACGAACTACTGCTAAAAAGATATCTAAAAAGTCTGGGGTAAATTGAATCATACGCCCCTCCTCTAATATCCTTATCGTATTGCAATGAAATTTCTTAATGCAATTTTAATCTTGACACGCATTGTCAACTGCTATAGAATTGCATCATGCAACAAGGCGAGAATGCCGGGAGGTTGTATGAATACTCAAATTACTGAAATTATTTATAAATCCTCCCATATTCAAGGACTTGTTATTCACAAGGAAGTTGTGACCTTTGAAGCTATCATCGGTCTGGCCATGACGGCCACTTTAGTTCAAAAAGCAACTTATCAACAGGTTATATTTTCAGACTGCAATTTCAATTGTTCGGAATTTCAGGGTGTTACCTTTGAAAACTGCGTTTTCGAAAATTGCACATTCGAATTTAGCCATTTTAGAAATTGCCAATTCAAAAATTGCAATTTCACCGATTGCAAATGGATAGCTTCCGGCATGCAGGGATCTCTTTTTGAGGACTGCTTGCTTGATGGGCATTTAAAGAAGCAGTTATCGAGCAATAACAATTTAGAGCTCACCCAAGAAGAGAACCTCTTTGACCATCGTTTACTGGCCCTGGTGGCCTAAAGGAGTGAGGATGAACACTTCATTTTATATGATGACTATCGTGATGAACTTATTTGGTCTCGCCCTCTTTGTAACGGCTTTTGGAATTTGATGCTCACTGAGGACCTACTTCTTATCTCCCCCCATAAGGTGGAAGTAGGTTCTCCATTTCCTTGAAAGATATAATTTGAAAGTGTAGAACCTTTGATTATGTCTAAATCCTCCCACTCCATTCAATCCTTTAAAAGATTATTTAAATACTTTAGCAATCATCGAAAAGATTTCTATTTAGGAGCTCTTTTCTCATTTCTCAATAAAGCTTTCGATGTGGCCCCTGAAATTTTAATCGGGATTGCTATCGACGTAGTCGTGAGCCAAGAAAAATCTTTTCTTGCTCAATGGGGAGTAGAAGAACCGGTTGAGCAAATTTATATTCTCGCATTGTTCACATTGATTATCTGGGCCTGTGAATCACTGTTTGAATATCTTTATAATTTGAAGTGGAGAGGGCTAGCTCAATCAATTCAGCATGAGTTCAGAACAGAAGCCTATAATCATTTACAAAAATTAGACATGTCTTATTTTGAAGACAAAAGTACCGGAGCCTTGGTTTCAACTCTTAATGACGATATCAATCAGCTTGAACGTTTTTTTAATGTTGGGATGAATAGTCTTGTTCAAGTCTTTACTGCGGTCTTACTCATCGGAATCGTCTTTTTTGTTTTAGCACCACATATCGCCATATTTTCTTTTCTTCCAATGCCTCTCATTCTTTGGGGAGCTTTCTACTTTCAAAAGAAAGCGGCTCCCCTGTATTTAGCAGTTCGTGAGAAAGCGGGAATCATCGGAGCGAGACTTGCAAACAATATTGCAGGAATGGCAACAATCAGAAGTTTTAACTCTGAAGCGTTAGAACAAAATAAAGTTGCTGAAGACAGTTTAAATTATCTCAAGGCCAACAGAGAAGCGATTGCTGTTTCTTCCGCCTTTACACCTATCATCAGGATGGCGATCCTCGCCGGGTTTCTTGCGACCTTCGTTCTCGGAGGAAGGATGGCCCTACAAGGAGATCTCAATGTTGGTTTCTATGGTGTTCTCGTTTTCTTAACTCAAAGACTTCTCTGGCCTCTCACAGGCCTAGCTGAAACATTAGATCTTTTTGAACGGGCCATGGCATCTGCAGATCGTGTGCTCGATCTCATCAAAACACCTGTTAAAATTGAACAAAGAAAAGAACCTAAGCTTTATCACCATGAAGAAGGTCTCTCTTTTAAGGATCTTCGTTTCTCATACCAAGAAGGTTTTCCTATTCTTAACGGCGTCAACATTGAGGTTCCAGAGGGAAAAACCATCGCGATCGTAGGGCCAACTGGTTCAGGGAAAAGTACCATCACAAAACTTCTTTTAAAGTTTTACGAACTTGATTCTGGTGAAATTAAACTTGGTGGGCAAAATATCAAAAACGCTGATCCCAAAGAGATCAGATCACAAATTGGTCTTGTTAGTCAGGATGTTTATCTTTTTCCAGGAACTGTTTTTGAGAATATTGCTTACGCCAATCCTACTGCTTCACGAGAAGAAGTTATAGCAGCTGCTAAGAAGGCCCATGCTTGGGAGTTTATTGAAACTCTTCCTCAAGGACTTGATACTCTTATTGGAGAGCGAGGACAAAAACTCTCCGGTGGTCAAAGACAACGTTTATCCATAGCTCGCGTCCTTCTCAAGAATCCACCAGTTCTTATTTTAGATGAAGCAACATCTGCAGTAGATAATGAAACAGAGGCCCTCATTCAAGCTTCACTAGCAGAGGCTACAAAGAATAGAACAACAATTGTTATCGCTCATCGTCTCTCAACGATTATCCATAGTGACAAAATTTATGTACTTGCTTCAGGACGGGTAGTGGAAGAAGGCACTCATTCAGAACTCATTAAACAAGGAAAAGTTTACTATGAGCTTTGGAATGCTCCCAAATTTAATTAGTTTTCGATAACTTTGGTATTCTTAGGAATATCAAAGTTAAAGTTAATCACATCAATTGGACCGACTTTAATTTCTGAGAATTTATATTTTTGTTCTTTGTCGTCACTCTTAACCAGAGTCATGGATTCAAACTCAGAGAAGCTCTTAACTTCCTTAGCATTATTTTTTGCCATGAAGGTTACGCTTTTAATTCCTAAGTTAGCTTGAACTTCTTTATGAAAGTTGATCGACAATTTATTTCCTGAGAATTTGTGAGTAAATTCTTTAGAATTTTCAAGAGACTTCGTTAAAGAGTCAAAGGTCTTAAGCAGTGGCCATGAACTCTTCTTTTCGATTGTAACTTGTCCCTTCTCCCCCTCTATAAAAGGTGGTTGATAGATCCAAGTTCTTTTGGGATTCACCACAACTGTTGATGGCTCGGGCTCCAAAACTTCTAAGCGAAGATGTGAAGGATAGCGATATTTAATTTCTCCATTACTTTTTATCTCTTTACCTGTCACGGCCGAGACAATCGTTTCTTCAAACTTAGCACTGAATTCGGATGGAATGATTGTTTGAGAAAAGGCTGAAAAGCTTATAAGAAAGAGAAAAAAATATTTCATAATCATCCGTTGATTAAAAAGGGGGAAGCTTCCTCTTTCTGAAGTTACTTCTCCCCTGTCCACAAACCACTAATGGAGTTGCACAGAAACGGCTTTGGATACGCCTGGTTCTTGCATAGTCACCCCATAGAGGGTGTCATTGAGTTCCATGGTTTTCTTATTATGTGTAATTAAAATAAACTGAGATTCAGAACTCATCTCACGAAGAAGTTCGTTGAATCGTCCAACGTTCGCGTCATCAAGAGGAGCATCAACCTCATCGAGAAGACAGAACGGAGAAGGTTTAACGAGGAAGATAGAGAAGATCAAGGACACAGCTGTCATTGCTTTCTCACCACCCGACATTAATGTGATGGACTGCATTTTCTTGCCTGGCGGCTTAGCAATAATATCTACACCGCAGTCAATAGAATCAAGGTCTCCCGTCACTTCGAGCTTGGCCTCACCACCACCAAAGATGATTGGGAAAACTTTTGAGAAGCGCTCATTCACTTCAGTGAAGGCATCCTTAAATCTTTCTTTAGACTTCTCATCAATGTGAGTAATGGCCGTTTGAAGATCAGTAAGGGATTTCTTTAACTCTTCTTCCTGAGTTTTTAAGAAGTCATAACGGATCTTTTGACGATCGTAGTCTTCAATGGCCTGCCAGTTAATTTCACCGAGGCGATTAAAATCTGACTTATATTCTTTTAGCTTCTCTTTAGTTTCTTTAATTTGACCAGGGAAGCGTTTTTCAAATTCGTATTCAACTGCTTCGATTTCTTTTTGACCATCTTCTGTTTCCATAAAGAACATAGAAGAAAGATCTTTTAAACCTTCAATGCGATCATCTGTTAGCTCAAGGTACTTCATGAGTGTTGAACGAAGATCAATTTTGTAACGTTCAAAAATATCTTTCACTAAGAGTTCTTCTTCCTGAATGATATTTGTTACTTTCATTTCAAGTTCAACGTTCTCTTTTTCAATCTTATTGATACGAGAATTGATTTCCTTGAGCTCAGTTTCTTTTTCCTGCATAGAAAGAAGAACTTGGGCGATCTGCTCTTTCAGAAGATTAAGGAAGTTCTCTTTATCTGCTAGCACTTCGGCCTGTTCACGATTCGAGGCTTCAACCTCGATGACTTCATTCTGAGCGTTTTCAATCTCTTCCTCATACTGAGAAAGTAGTTCTAAATTCGTTTCTTTTTTCTCTGCATATCTATCAATTTGAGACTGAACATCTTCAATTTGAGAATGAAGAGATTTTAATTGTTGTTGATAAGATTGAGCTTTAACTTTTAAGCTCATCATCTCATCGCGCTCACCTTCAAAACTCATTTTGAGTTCTTGATAACGATCTTCAAGATCACTTACTTCACTTGCTAGTTCAGTCACCTTTTCTTGAAGAGCATCTTTTCTATTAAGAAGACTCTCATCACTTTCAAGGAGGTCTAAACGAAGACGAGAAGTCTCCGACTTTCTATTTTGAAGAATCGTTAAGCGGCTTGAGTTAGAATTTTGGTTAGCTTCTTTAGACTCTAAAGCCGCTTTGGTAGCAGCAAACAATGAGTTAACATCATTGAATTTCTTAAGGGCTTCATCCAGCTCTTCTCTTTTAGCAGCTAGAGCTTCTTCCTTAGCAGCAACGGCAATTTCAAGTTCATTTAACTCAATTTGCTTCGCTTCAAGGGTTATCCCCATTTCTTGAATCAGGTTGTTTCTTTGAACAATACCTTCTGCTTCAGAAGCTTCCTCGTTTCTTTGTCCGATAACAACTGAGTTACCGACTTTCTTAACGATGAACCTTCCATCTTTTGCCACTAAACCTTTGAACTGAATCTCTGGGTTAATTTTTGAAGCAAGAGCTGCATCAAGATTATCGACAACGAAGAAACCATTTAAAATCTTATTTAGTTTATCAGCGAAATCCGCATTATTGATTCGAACGATATCACTGAGAGCGCGTAGCCCTTGGCAGCCTTGAGTTTCAAGACGTCCAATAGACTCAGTTGAAATAATAGAATCCATTGGCCACATCAGGTCAACAGTCGAATCAAAATCTGCAATGAGATTACTGTAGCCATCTTTTCCGCAAGTTGCGATAACCGCATCAAGTGACTCTCCAATGAGTTCTTGCACAGCAACCGTGTACTCTGGGTCACATTCAATAAGTTTTCCAAGAACTTCTATACTTCCATCACTGATTTTTTGAACAAGTTCAATAGCACCAGCACGGCGACCTTCAGCGGAGTTATTAATTTCAATAAGTGAATTTCTCTTAGACTCAAGTTGGATAACTTCTCTAGACAATTCTCTATTACGAAGATCTAGCTCTTTAAGCTCCGATGCATAAGTCTCTACCTCTTTTTTAAGAGTTGGAATAACTTCTTCAAGAGCTTCAACTTGGGCCTGGTATTCTTTTACTTTAGAGCGATCGCGAACCAAGTCATCAGTAAAGTTCGACGTTGATTTCTCTAGAACTTCAATCTCACTTGTGAGGTCTTGAAGTAGACGAGCGTATTCTTCTAATTTAGAAGCATTTTTGAAAGCTTCATTATCGAGAGCTTGAAAACTTTCTTTAGAAAGAGAGAGTTCTTTCTTTTTCTCATTAAGTTCCTCTTCAAGATCAAAAAGCTGCTCTTTAAGAAGCTCAACTTTCTCTTCAAGACTTGAGAAATCCATTTGTTCGTAATTATTTGACTCTAAGTCAGAAAGTTCGGCCTGTAGAGTCTCTAAGCGCTCGCTTCTTTTTTCAATATCTGCTGCGAGTTCCTCATTCTCATGATTGGCCCGTTCGATATTTTTTTCTTTATCAATGAGAGATTTCTTTAAATGTTTAACACGCTCTTCTGATGCAGCAAGAATTTTTGAGTGCTCATTGAAGTCAGCTTGAGCAGCATCGATTCTCTCCATCATGTCATCTTTTTGAATCTTCTCATCTTCAAGAAGAAGTTCAATCTGAGACTTACGAAGAGTAAGGTTCTCATGTTCTTCAACACGAGCATTAAGCATATCGTGAGCATTTACATAATCTTGAAGATAGTCATGCTCTCTATGAGATTCAGCAATGAGTTCATACTTACGAACTCGCTCTCTAAGAGTTTTCGCTCTTTCGGCCTTCTCTGCTTGTTTCTCTAGGTTTTTTAAATTTTTATAAATTTCGTCTTGAAGATCTTCTAGACGAACAAGGTTAGCTTGGGTTTGTTCAATCTTTTTTAAAGATTCTTTCTTACGAAGTTTGAATTTCGTAATTCCTGCAACCTCTTCAATCATCACGCGACGTTCTTCAGGCTTGGCCTGAACAAGACGGTTAATCTCCCCTTGAGCAATAATTGAGTATGATTTAGCACCAGCACCTGTATCCATGAAAACTTCATGAATATCTTTCAAGCGAGCTGGTTCACCGTTAATGCGATATTCAGTTTCACCATTACGATAAAGTTTACGAGTAAGTTGAATTTCAGTTGGTCTAGAAATTGTTCCACTGATGTTGATGTGCTTACCATTTACGTTATCAAGAACAAGTGTCACTTCAGCAAAAGAAGCAGGTGAGTATTTAGAAGAACCTGCAAAGATAAGGTCCTTCATGCTTGTTCCACGAAGATGCTTTGCAGATTGCTCTCCCATTACCCAGAATAGAGCATCTACGATATTGGATTTACCGCAACCATTCGGTCCAACGATACCGGTAATTCCTTCATCAAAATGAATGACTGTTTTATCTTTAAAAGATTTGAAACCTTGAATAATGAGTCTATTCAGCCTCATGTGCGAAACCTCTCGAATTGTGTGTTTGTGTCACTAACCTTCAAGTTACTTCTGCCTCTTGCATCCGCGAGCTTGAATTATGTTAGTTGAGCAATCATCTTCCCTCAAAGCTCTATGGCCTGTCTAGAGATTTCCCGCTTACTTTGCCTTGCAAAGGTGTCATTGACTCGTCGCCAAACTCCTTGCCAGTAAACGGAAATCTCACTCATAATTAATAAATGAAAATAATTTTTTTGATGACCCTTTTTTTAATTAACTTTCAAGTATTTGCAGTTGAAAAAACTTATAAAAAGAACGGAACCACTTACCAGCTCTCGCTCCACCAAAAGCTATGGGTTTCCTCTCAATGCCTCCAAAAATGCCTGGCCCTCAAGAAACCTGAAGTGACCACTAAAACTTCTTATTCCTCGAATCCTGCAACCGAGTTCTGCCAAAAGGCCAAAGGAAAGTACCTCGCTGTTACGGATGAAAATGGCTTACCTGAAGGTCTTTGTCTTTTTTCTGATGGTTCTTATATCAAGGCTTGGGATTACTACCAAAAGTTTAAACCAAATAAATAGGTCTCTTTCTCTGGCATCATCTCTGCAAGTTGTAGTGAGGAGGTGTTATATGAAAGTGCTCAAGCTATTAATTCTTGGTTCTGTTCTTTGGGTAAACTGGAAAAATGCACGAAGAATTTTCTATAACTACCACATTAGAAAAAATAAGGATACTTGGGCCGTCTAAGCTATAATAGTTCCTATGAGTGATCGCCCTTTAAAGGAACTAAGAAAAAATCTTTCTCCGCATTTTTGTTTAGTACCTTTTACTACTATTATTCTTGAGCCCGATGGCAAAGTAGGTATTTGTCGCAATAAAGGCGATAACTTTCCTATCGGCCATATAAAAGATCGTCCCTTTGGTGATCTATGGGATATTCGCAATAGTCCTAAAGCTCAAAAATGGAGACAAGAATTTTTAGATAACACTCCTGTCATTTGTCATCATGAAGTCAATTATCGAAAGTGCCATCTTGAGTATGGATTTAATACCTTAGCAGATCATGCAGAACTTTCGGCCAAGCAGGAGGGTAAAATTCTCCGACTAACGGCCAATCTTAATGGTCAATGTAATCTTCGTTGTCCCTTTTGCACTGTATGGCAGTCACCTAATGGAAACTATACTGAGGAGAATTTCTGGGGCCCAGCGCGAGTCTCTCTTTTTCCTTATCTTAAAGAAATCGATATGCTCGGAGGTGAACCCTTTATTCAGGCCGACACTTTTAAACTCATTAAGGAAGTGAGTCGTCTTAATCCTGAGTGCCAGTGGTTCTTCACTACCAATATGGCCTGGTCCCTAAGTTCAAAAGTAGAGGAGCTTCTCAATTTAATTAATATTAAAATTCTAACAGTTTCAATTGATTCTCTAGTACCTGAAACCTACGGCATCCTAAGACCTCCAGCGAAGCTTTCTGTCATTCTTAAAAACTTAGAGAAAGTTGTGAACTACAATGAGAAAAGAAAAAAACCTTTCAAAATTGCTATCAACAGTCTTTTTCAAAAACTCAATTGGCAAGAGCTTCCAGAAATTGTGAGATTCACCATCAAGAATAACTTCGCCTTGAATCCTATACTTCTTAGGATACCTGAATCATCTTCTCTTTTGGATTACCCAGAGAGCGAGAAAAAAAAGATCCTCGATTTTTACTTTGAAAAGATTGATTCAAAAGACTTAAAGCTCATCACACCTATCATCATTCCACTTATCGAAGAGCTAACACCGATTGATAAGGCCTATTATTATCAAATGCTCAGAAATTATTGAATAGATTTTCCATCTCTAAAAATCATTTCAATTTTTAAAAGGTTCTTTAAATCAAGAGCTGGAGATTTTTTATAAACGTTGAAATGAGCGAGATACCCCGGAGCGAGCTTACCCACGCGGTAAACATTCTGAGTGTGAGCACCATTGAATGTGGCAAGTTTTAGTAGTTCATTATTCGTTAAACCACACTTCTTTAAACCAATAAGAATCTCGATTAAGTTTTCTCCAAAATGCTCATTAGGAAAATCAAAATAGTGGTCAGATCCAAAAGCAATAGGAATGCCTAAGCGGTGAGCCTTTCTGATGTTTGAACAGTTTTGTTTAAAATCTCGGATGGAGTCTTCGTGAAAATAAGTTTTTCTTTTGGGATTGAGAAAAAGTGTTTGATAGTTTGTTGGAACAAAAATCATTGATGTAAATGCTAGTTTTGACAATTGAGCATCAGTCATAAAAGAGCCATGTTCTAAAGTATCCGCACCACTTGCAAGTGCTAGTTCGATTCCCTTTTCAAGTATTGCATGAACAGCTACTAGCTTATTCTGCTTATGGGCCATGGTCGTAAATGCTTTCAAATCTTCAAGCTTGGCATATTCATGATTAGGTTCTTCATCTGCAAAAAGCTTAACGATAGGATAAAGATGATTTTCAAGACCATCTGCTAGCTTCCGGTACTCAATTGAAAGTTCCTTTGGTGAGTTCGGAGGAAGTTGTCCCAACTGAGGCGCAAAACCTGCTCCGGAAGAAACCACTAAAATATCTTTAATAGAAGAGATATCATTCTCACTCACTTGCCCCTGGTTTCCTAAGTCCCGGGCCAAAACAAATCCGGCTTCCTTCATTTGGCGAGCGCGCTTAGAGGCCAAAGCCATTTTTACATCTTTATCTTTGTTAACCCATTTTTTAAGACCCACTGAAAAGTCATAAGAGAAAGTCTCATCATTTAAAAACAGGTGGGTGTGAGCATCGATCAATCCTGGAACAACCCATTGCCCAGATAAGTCTATAACAGAGAGAGCTGGATC
Source organism: uncultured Bacteriovorax sp. (assembly GCA_964459395.1). Classification (GTDB taxonomy): domain Bacteria; phylum Bdellovibrionota; class Bacteriovoracia; order Bacteriovoracales; family Bacteriovoracaceae; genus Peredibacter. Next base: position 10,277 of record CAYWMU010000018.1, on the reverse strand, counting down.
GATTTCTTTTGGGTTCATTTCAACAATGACTCCATCTTTTACCACGAGAACTTGATCTTTGATCCAACCAGCATTTTGAGAGTCAAATAAATAACCAATCTTAAATACCTGGGCCTTAAGATTAAAACTAAAGAATAGAATACAAAGAATTAAGAGCTTCATAGTGTTTTAAAATAAGTGATGGTATTAGCAATCCCTTCTTCTAAGGAGATTTCGGGTGACCAAGAAAGAAGTTCCTTCGCTCGAGTAATATCTGGACATCTTCTCACTGGATCATCAGCAGGAAGGGGTTCATGGATAATTTCAGAGGAAGAATCAGTCATGCTTTTAATGAGATGAGCAAGGTCTTTCATGGAAACCTCTTCAGGATTCCCAAGGTTAATAGGAGCAACTCCTACACTTGAATTCATTAAGAGAACAAGACCACGGACTAAATCATCGATATAGCAAAATGATCGAGTCTGAAGTCCTTCCCCATAAAGCGTCATCGACTCATTTGAGATGGCCTGATTAATAAAGTTACTCACCACTCTCCCATCATCTTTTCTCATATGAGGGCCATAGGTATTAAAAATTCTAGCGATTTTTACATCAAGACCAAAACTTCGATAATAATCAGTGCACAAGGTCTCGGCACTTCTTTTTCCTTCATCATAACAAGATCGAATTCCCACCGGATTGACTCTTCCCCAATACTCTTCTTTTTGGGGATGCACTTCCGGGTCTCCATAGACCTCACTAGTCGATGCTTGCAGAACTTTTGCTTTTTTCTTGTGAGCAAAATCTAAAATAGTGGCCATCCCAATAACATTGGTTTTAATAGTTTCTATTGGATTACTTTGGTAATCCCGCGGGGAAGCAGGACAGGCCAGATTATAGATTTCATCAACATCGAGATCGGGAAGGCCTTGAGTGATATCACCCTCAATGAAAGAAAACTTTTCATATCCCTTTAACTTATCAATCAGAATTCTTTGACCTGAAATTAAGTTATCCAAACAAATGACATGGTGATTTTTATCTAGAAGATATTTGCACAAGTGAGAGCCGATAAAACCGGCCCCACCTGTAATGAGAATTCTTTTACTTTTCAGAGAGTTTCTTCTCCAGCTGAGCAACTCTTTTTTCTAAGTGCTTAATAGTCTCAAGTAGAGGAACGACCATCATGGAATAGTTAACGTACCTGTAACCTTCAGCATCGCGAGCAACACATTCTGGAAACACTTTTTCCACTTCATCGGCCATTAAACCAATTTGAGTTCCTGCTGCTAATTTTTTATCTTTAAAATTATCAAGCTTATAGTCAAACTTGTAAGCATTTAGACCCAGTGTTGTTTGGGCCACATGATGAGTATCCATAGGCTCAACATTTGTTTTAAAAAGTGGATCCGAACCTGCGAAAACATCTAAGTAAATGCTGTCATTAAGCACTTCTTGCTCAATCTGGGCTAGATCAAAAATTTGAATTCCGCCAAAATCATAGGGCTTCTTATCTTTTTCCTGGCTCATTATTTCTTCCTTTTAAAACAATTATATCTATTTTAAGGTCCCTAAGCGTTTTTATCAAATTATTATCCTAAACTTTTGATAAATTTAATAAGTTTCTCAAACTCAACAGGGTCGTAACTCACAGGAATCTTAAGGATTGAACTTAAAAAGAGACGTTGCTCCATCATCTCTAGCTCAAAGCGTTTTTTCGCTAACTTATCAGGATAGATTAACTCCAACCACTGCCAAAAACAATGGACAGGTTTTCCATAGAGTGGAAGTCCTGCCATATTTTGCGCCAGCATCTCATTAACTACTTCTGCTACTTTTTGAGGACTTTCTAACTTTACTAAAAGCTGACAAGAGTTCTGATGAGAATCTTGATGAGCCCGAATCCATGCAAGTTCAGGGGCTGCTTCCATCAACGCCTGACGATGCATTCGAAGCTTGTTTACTATTTGCGGTAAGCGCTCAAGCTGAACATTTAGAATGGCGCCACTGATTTCGGAAACTCTCATGGAGTGCCCTACTTCATAGTCCACATCACAAAGATAATTATTATAAGTTCTACCAAACTTCACCGGCATATCATGAAGCATAAGTGCTTTCTTATAATGATCTTCTTCTTTAAAGTTAACTAGCCCACCTTCGCCAGCTGAGATGATTTTATCAACATTGAATGAAAAACAAGAGGCATCTCCTAAAGCACCAAGCTTCTCCCCTTTGTATTCTCCACCTAAAGCTTGGGCCACATCTTCAATAAAGAGAAGATTATGTTCCTTACAAAAGGCTTGATACTTGGCAATGTCAGGGAAAAGGCCATCCATGTAAACAAGAATAAGGGCCTTCGTTTTAGGAGTGATTTTTTTAGCAACATCTTCTAAATCAAGATTGAGATTCTCATCTACTTTTGCCACAACCGGTATGGCGCCAACTCTTTTAACTGCGGTCACATCCGCAATAAAGGTATAAGAAGGAATGATCACTTCATCTTCCGGCCTTACTCCTAAAACTTCCAAAGCAAGAATAAGGGCATTGGTTCCGGATGAAACAAGAAGAGATGATCCTCTTCCTAGATAAGAGGAGAAAGCTTTTTCAAAACGCGAGCATTCGGTTTCTACTTCTCCTTGGTAACGGAAAAACTTCTTATTCTGAAAAAGTTTTTCGACCGCTTCAAGCTCTTTTTTTCCAATTTCATACATGCGAAGTAACCTTTTCTATAAAGTACTCATTAAATACTAAATATTTTACCTGAGAGTTTTCCATAAAGCGGTAAGCATCATCGAGAGTTTCAAGGATCGGCTCACCCATTACATTTAATGAAGTATTGAGAAGAATGGGCAAACCTGTTAACTCTCCAACTCTCTTAATAAGATCATAATAAACAGTGTTTTGCTCTCGATGAAGAGTTTGGAATCTTGAAGTATGATCAATATGTCCCACATCTTCTAAAACTTGGCGGTACTCCTCTCTGATAGGAATAGCAAAAGACATAAAGGGATTCTCAAAATTCTCTTCAACATCAAAGTATTTAGAAACCTCATCTTGAATAACCGTACATCCATAGGGCCTAAAGGATTCACGAAATTTTATATTTTCATTCAAGTAATCCTTAATCCCTTTTCGTGGGAGAGCAAGGATACTTCTGTGTCCTAAGGCCCGAGGGCCGACTTCACTTCTACCTTGAAACCAGGCAATGACTTCTCCACTTTGTAGGATTTTTGCCACACTCTCCTGATCATAGGAAGTTATCTTATAGTTTCGAAAAGTCTCATTTAGCGCATTAAAATCATAATGCCTTACTAAACCTCGAGATGAAGTTTGCTTCTGTTTCGGAAGAGGCTCCCATTTAACATTGTCTTTAACGACACTCCAGGCACAACCAAGCGAGATACCCTCATCACCAGGATTAGGTGGGATATAAATATTTTTAAAAAGTTTAGTTTTCCACAATTTACCGTTAAAAGTGCAATTGAGAGCACAGCCTCCGGTAATAATAAGATTTGAATTAGGAAATCTCCTTGCCACATCTTTTAGATAAGTAAAAAGAAAATGTTCAAAGTTTTCTTGAGCTGTAGCAGCGAGATCCTTGTAGAAACTTAAATGAGGTGAGTTCTCCCAATCTTCTTTGGACTTTCCTTGAAACCTCTTAGACCAATCTAGACTTTCTAAAAAACTTGAAAAGGAAGTCAGCACTCCCATACTTTTTCCAAAAGGCGCTAGCCCCATGACCTTTCCAGCAAGAGTTTTAGAGTTGAAAATAAACTCAGATACTCCTTCATAAAAAAGACCAATACTCTCAGAGTAACCATTATCTTTAAAAGTCGTTTTTTTGTTTTCCAACAACTCAAATTTTTGTTCATTAAAACTAAAGAGACTTAAGAACTCATGGTATTCTTGATGCTTAGACCCCGCTCCATCTACAACGAGGATCAATGATTCTTTAAAAGGGCAAAACACACTTGCGCTATAGGCGTGGGCCAAATGATGATTAAGAGTGATGCAGTTCTTATCAAGAAAGCTTTCAAGATTCTGGAGTTTAACGCGATCAAGAAATGGATAGCGAGAATTGAGATATTCTTCAAATTCCTGAACAGTTTGGACATCTCTATTCTGCACTCTTCCAATGATATCATTGATATTTGAAATTTTCTTTAAAGGGAGTTCTGGCCAAGCTCCACTATTTTTCTTTCGATCTAATCTTTCAGTTAAGATTATTTCAGATTGATGATAATCATTGAGAGGAATAACTGATACCCCTGAATTGAAAATTGTCTTCCCTAAACCAACAGCATATTTCATTAAGAGTCCTTGATTCCTTCATTATCCCACTAAATACGGCCATTAATCTAGGCGCTTTTAAGAATTATGGTTTCCTAAAACATAAAATTTTCATTCAACCTAGGTTAAAGTTATAATACGAGAAAGGAGATTCAATGAATAAAGTTAATGTGCTAACAGAGTGGGCGCCTCTTAAAGAGGTCATTGTTGGATCTGTTTTTAACCAGAGCTCTCATAACGTTGACCTCTCCTTTAAAGTTTTTTTTAACGATAACGTCAAAGATGTTTTTCTTAAGAACTCAATTAAACTTCAGCAGAAACTGATTGAAGAAAGACAAGTTGACCTAGATAATCTGGCCTCTTTACTCGCCAGATTAGGAATCACTGTTCATCGACCCGAAAAGCTCGAAGTTATCACTGAGTTTAAAACTCCCTATTTTCAAGATTTCACCTCTCCTTGCGATAACCCACGTGATCAAGTTCTTATTCTCGGAGATAAGATTATTGAAACACCTTGCATCTGGAGAAAGCGCTACTTTGAAAATGATCAGCTAAAGCATATATTCTATCCTTTCTTTGAGAATGGTTCTCCCTGGATAAGTGCACCTCGTCCCATGATGAAGGATAGCTCCTATGATATCTCTCGCATGACAGATAATATCAATATCACTCAATCAGAAAAAGATCAGGAAGGCGGGTTAAAAGAGATCATGTTTGATGCCGCTCAATGTATCAAGTTTGGGCGTGATATCATCATTAATATCAACTCCAAAAATCATGAGCTCGGATTGAAATGGCTAAAATCTGTTGTGGGTCCTGAATTTCGTTTTCACCCAGTCACTCTTTGTGATCATCATATTGATGGAATGCTGATGCCCATTGCTCCAGGACGACTGCTTATCAATTCAGGAACAATGCCTTCTCAACTTGATAAACTTCCTGCTTTTCTTAAAGATTGGGAAGTCATACGAGTTGATGTAGAACATAAGGCGAGTTATGAGTTCAATCTTTCAAGTGTGAATATTTATGCAAACGTCCTTCCACTTGGACCTAACAAGATTATTATCTTCAATGAGGGGGAGAATCCAGACCCCGTTTTGACTTCCATTTTAGATAAACACAAAATTGATTATATTCACACTCAGCTACGTCACTCCCGCTTATTTGGAGGAGGCGCTCATTGTGCAACCCTTGATTTAATTAGAGATGAAAAAATAGAGGACTATTCATGATTAAAATATCTCCTCAGACCATTACCCACTCTCCTTGTAAGCTTTCTCTCGATTGGTTAAATAAATACGCCCATGAATGGATAAAAAACAATGTAGAAGATGCTGGAGAGATTTGGCTACCCGATGATAATCATCTCGCTCTTACCTCCCATTTCCCCAAAGGAGAAAAGCACACTGAAGTAATTCTTACTGGATCATTTCTCATGCGTTTAATAGAGCTTCCTTACTGGAAATTCCAAGAGATGAGACTATGGACTTTTTCTTCAAAACTTAAAAAAACTCTTTCTGAATTTTTAGATATTAGCCCTAATATGATTGGTCTTATTCCTCATCCCAATCACACCAAGAAAGAATTAGACCTCAAGTCCGCTGACCTCGTCTACGTGGGAAGACTTAACTGGACAAAAAACATTGAAGCACTTCTCTACATCACTTCCTACTTACAACATCATTTTTCTTCGGAAATCACTTTAAGCCTTGTAGGAAAACCCGATGACCTTCCAGATGAATCACTAGGAAGAGTTGAAGCTCCTCCTTTTGAAAAAGAATTACAAAAAATTATTAACCACCTTCCCTGGGTCAACCCTCCTAAACTCTATGGACATCAGGATAATTGGAAAGGTTTTTTAAATGATAAAAGCCACTTTATTAGCTTATCAACATCTATGTATGAGGATTTCGGCGTAGCCGCTAATGAAGCAGGAGAAAAAATCCCCACTCTTCTCTCTTCATGGGGAGGACACTGGGATCAACTAGGGGCCCATCTCATTCCAAGTGAGTACATCTTTCATAGTTACGAAGCAGAATGGATTAAAAAGAGAAAAACAGAACTTCTTGCACAAAGCCTAACCCATGAAACTTTTTATGAGGCTGAAGAAATCACTCCCTACATACCCGTTATGTGTCATCACAAAGAATTAACTGAAGCTTGCTTGAAGTTTATTGATCGTCATTCTCCCGAGATCCTCTTATTGTTTAGAGAGGACCTTGATACCTTTGCTGACACAGATAAAGGCAAAACGCTTTTTCATAGCTATCGAAATCACTTTAGCGAAAGATTTTCTTCTTTAAAGACTCTCCATATCTATGGAGAAGAAGCTCAAGATTATCCCTTCTCTAAGGAAGCTTTTCTTATACCTGAAAGAGACCTTATCTATAATGTCTACCAGAAGCTCCTCTTTAGAGATTTTGAAATTGAGACGAATGGAATCTCTAGCAAGGTTTTAGATTTCCTTACGAATACCCTAAACCTTAGCGACATAAAAAACGTAGCTTCCCTTGACAAGGAAATATAAGGAACTAAGATTTTACTATGCTTAAAGACATTTCAAATGACACCATTTTCACGGTAACTCAAAACTACGTTCATCGTAAAAATCCGGATGGCTCAGTAATTCTTATGAAAGTCACAGATGATGATGACTTCTTCAAGATCACTGGCGTAGCTTCACAGATTTGGCAACGAATTGATGGAAAGAAAACAATCAATGAGATTCTTCTTTCTATTTTAAGTGAGTATGACGTAACTGAAGAGCAATTAGTAAAAGATGCGGAACCATTTCTTAAGCGTTTAATTGAATTAGAAATTATTGCTTAGAACTGCTCTTTCATTTTTTTATCGAAAAGGCCTAGCACATAGGCCTTATCTATTTTTAATAAGGAATCAATTAAAGGAGTAATCACCCTCATCGAACGGAGTAAATGCTCTCTACTCGATTGTAAGATCATTTCTTCCAATATCTTGGCCCTTCGTTCATGCCCGTAATCCAACAGAGAAAACTCACTTGGCACATATAAAAAAGTAATGAGAGGAACAATCCCTTTGCCTTGTATGTAATCAATGGCCCTAGGAACTTCGTGATAATTATCTTTTTGAACTAAAAAGTTCCAAATGAATCGAATCTCATTTAGTCCTATACTGACGCGTTCTTTATTGTAATTAATTAAGTTATCAACATTTTCCAGCACAAAGTTCAGGTCTCCTGGATAACGAATCTTATGATAGATATCTTTATCAAGGCTATCGATACTCAAGATGATGTTTTTGATTTTTATCTTATTAAGACTTTCTTTCACCTTAGGGGTTAGCTTCCAATGAGCATTGGTAGTAAAAATCCAAAAGCAATCAGGATTCACTGATGATAATTCATCTATTAAACGATAGGTATCACCTTGAATGAAAGGTTCACCGGATAAGAGATCCACTTCCTTAAGATAGGGAAAGATATTTTTCTTTGCCGGTTCCCAGAAGTTAATTTGATCATAAAGCCCATTAGGTTTCTGCCAAATATCACACATCTGACATTGGAGATTACACTTACCATTGAAGTTCGCCGTAAGTTTTAAGATCGGCTGAGTTTGAATTTCATTTAATTCGATATAATCAAGAAGCTTATTATTTTCAGGACAATGCTGACAGTGACGGTGCTTTACCTCTTGTGAACAAAAACCGGGAGTTCCATTTAAAAACTCTCTTCTCCATTGGCGGGCCTTCTCACCATTCCAAATTTCAGAGATAGTGTTTTTAGTGATGTGTCCGATAGGAAAGTCACTTCCTTTGTGGCGACAGACGCCTACCTGACCGTCAGGCTCCAAAATAATAGTGGTAAAAGGAACAAGGCAAAAGTTATTTTCATCAAGACCTTTAGCTTTCAGTCTCTCCCGAACATCTAAAGTTTCTTGGGCAATGTCCTCTAGTTTATAATTGGCCATAAAATGATTATCTCTGTAGCTCAAGTTGACGACAACTCAAAACGGGCCCAATATGAAAGATATGAGTAAAAAAATAGTTATCCTCACTAGTCGTCAAAATTTCATTTGGACATCTATGCAGGAGATTATCACCTGGATTGAGGATATTTGGAGCAAATGGTCTGATTCTCGCTCTGTAGAATGCCATTGGGTCAATGTCGATGAAACTCCCTTTAAAGATATTGCCAAGCTTTGTTTGCACTCTGACAAAATCATTGTCACTTGTTTTAATCTAAAAATTGCAAGTGTCCTCTCAGGATTACGAGGCAGGCTCTCCATAAACTCTCCGTGGATTTTTTATCTTCACGGTCTTGCGAGTTTTGGTTGCTGGCCGCTTTACCGTTGGAATGTAGGACAACATCTAAATTCTCAAGACATCTTTGTTGGGAGTTGCCAGCGTGACCTCGCTCAAGTCAGGATTGTTTTTCCCGATATCAAAACTTTTATTGTGCCCTTCAGTCTTCCTCTTCCAGAAAAGATCATACCCAAGCCTAAGTCAGCGATTAAGAAGTTTGCCTTCATAGGTAGAATTAGTTCTCAAAAGAACCTGCATGGACTCATCACCTCTGCTTCTTTATTAAAAGAAAACTTCGAACTACATTTTTTTGGAAAAGAAGATTTCTACGGTTCTCCTCTCATGGGCTTTCGTGATGAGGGATATCTAGACTTTCTTAAAGACACTGCAACGAAGCTCAACATTTCAGATAAAGTTATTTTTCATGGTTTCATGGATCGTATGGAGATTGAAGCAATGATGAATGACGAAGAATGGATCTTCATTGCTCCTAGTATGCATTCTGATGAAAACTTTGGAATGGCAGCCTTCAGATGTTTACTCAACGGACATAGAGCGATCCTCAGCAATTGGGGAGGTCATGCAGACTACCCCAAACACTTTCCTCACCAAGTAAAACTGCTGGACGTTTACAGATCTGAAATTGGACCATGGATTTCAATTAATGAAATGGCGAAGGCCATGTCTGAAGACTTTGACTCTTTTAAGGAATTCCCAACTCCTACATACTATAATGAATCAAGCATTCATCAATCTTTAGACGAGATATTCAACTTTAATGAAGGTGAAACGAAATCGATTTCCACTTCAAAGATTCTGGATGATCTTCTCGCTCGTCGTGAACAATTTATCAAAGAGAACAAATCACCTGATGGCTCTCGCCTCTATCAAGACTACTGTGACTCATTAAAGGATTCATTCTTTTTTGCCTACGCTGGTGGTGAAAAGGGTAAAAAGGAAAAAAGTAATGATTCATATGTTTTGTGGGCAAATACCTCTAATGGAATAATTACCATCACCGATCCCCACCGAGGAAACTTTTCATTCTCTAACAATGAAATTTTTGCAGATGAGCTTGGCCTGACTTATTCTGTAAACACTTGATTTCCGTGTTAATTCACCAAAATCCATCACAATCCTAACACAACTCTAACTCTACATTTGAAAACCTCGATGCTACTTATGCTCCAACTTAACCAACCAAGGAGCTATAAATGAAAACTCTCGCTTTAACTCTTGTTACTCTTGTTTCTACTTCAGCATTTGCTATTGGAAATTCAAACCTCGATAAAAGACATCAGGCCGCAATCAAAAAAGCTGTCATTGAACAGTGTTCTTTTAGGCAAGGAACTTTTGAAGAAGTAAAAACTGATTCAACTCCAATCAGAGTTGACCAAGGGATCCTTGACTATGATTACGTTACAGTACTTAAGGCCGTAGACAGAGTTGATCAGGGTGTATTCGACGATTATATCGTAACAGTTAAGAGTCACTACAGTGATAGCTATGATCACGAAGCCCGTGACTGGGGACACTACTATGTCTCTTCTGTTAAATGCGAACTTCAATAAAATAAAAATATCTTCGGTAGACCCTGAATAAGGGTCTACCACTTCTGCTTCTTCACATCAGTTACATTCAAAAAAAATAATTGGAAAATTTTTAGATAAAAAAGTGGTCGGGGTGATTGGATTCGAACCAACGACCACCTGCTCCCAAAGCAGATACGC
>CAYWMU010000017.1:0-26322 GCA_964459395.1 uncultured Bacteriovorax sp. | reverse complement strand
CTAAGATACCAGTAATCAGTCACCCCCCCTCCCCTAGAATAATGGCTGCGATGGAGCCCTCATGATGAAGATGCCTAAACATTTCGCTATCAAAAAAGGCAGAACCTAATGCTGAAACAGTCCAAAGAATCAGCCCTATGAAAATAAAGATAAAACTATAAGGAGGGTTTTCTTTTCTCTTAAAAATTCTTGAGAAAAGATAGAAGAGAAGAATGAGTGGTTGAAGGGACGAAAAAATAAACATTAATTTTTCGTTATCATGATAGGCAAAATAAAGACCTATCAAACTAACTAATAGATAGCCTATTAATTCAAAACTTCGAGCAAAGAATGTTTTAGAAAACCTAGGGACGGCCGTCATTAAAAAGCCTCCGATAAATAGTCCGGCAAAGCCATTAATGACCAGATACCGATGAAGCAGCACCGGATAGATTTCAGGATTCCAGATGATGGGGACCCACAGAAAAATTCCCCAAAGGAGCGCCAGGACTCCTAATGGAAAGCATAATCGGTAAGGCTCTGATAAAACGAGGTGAGTTTCTTTCATTCTTTTACGTTAACTCCTTAATAACACATAATAAAGAACGAATATCTCCTCGTCACTGATCAAAATCAGCAAAAACGTCCAAAAAAGTTTAAACTATCAAACAATTGACTAGACCTACAAACACCTGTTAAGAAGCTACTACATATTATAAACATCATAAAAGGCGTCATTTATGGTTAAAACATTTACTCTTGCTTTCGCTTTTCTCGTAAGTCTTTCTGCTTTTGCGAAAGAGATTACTATTTATTCAGTGTATCCAGGTGAAGAGCTTGCACCTATCTTTACTCCTTTTACAGAAAGAACTGGAATTGAAGTGAAGTTTATTTCAGGAACAACGAAGGAACTCGTTGAGAAGCTTAAGTCTGAAGGCAAAGACTCCCCTGCCGATCTCTATCTTGATAAAGATCTGACTTATTTAGGTCAAGCACAACGCGATAACCTTTTCCGCCCTTTTTCTTCGAAAGTAGTTTTAAATAATGTTCCATCTCACTTAAGAGATGCAACAAATCTATGGACTCTTGCTTTTTATAGAGCGCGAGTAATCATGTATAATACAAACAAGGTTTCAGAATCAGAGCTTTCTACTTATCAAGCTCTTGGTGATGACAAATGGTCAAACCGTCTTTGTGTTAGAACTTCTACTAACAGTTACAATCAGGCCTTGGGAGCATTCTTTGTTAAACACCTTGGAGAAGAAACAACTCTGCAAGTTCTATCGTCTTGGGTAAAAAACTTTTCAACAGCTCCTATTGCTAATGACCGTGGTGTGATTCAGGCCATCGCTGATGGTCAGTGTGATGTGGGAATTGCTAATACTTACTATCTACCTGCATTCATCAGAAATAACCCTGATTTCCCTGTAAGAATATTCTTTCCAAATCAGAATGATTTCGGTGCTCACGTCAATGGAGTAGGAATTGGTATTGCAAAATATACGAAGAACTTTAAAGAGGCCAACATGCTTCTAGAGTACTTCACTTCTGCAGAAGTTCAGACTCCTGTTGCAGCAGCTTTCAGTCAGTACCCGGTAAATCCGAAGGCCAATATTATTCAAATTCTAAAGGACTTTGGTAGCTTCAAAGAAGATACGACCAATATTTCTGAAATAAGTCGTTATATCGATACGGCCAACAAAATCTTCAAAGAAGTAAATTACAAGTAATATATTAAATTGGAGCTGCTCTTTTATAAAAGACAGCTCCATCAATTATTTCTTGTTCAAAATCATTTGTTAAACCGAGAAGACTCTCCCCCGCTCCCAATATAAGATATCCTCCAGGATGAAGAGAACTTGCCAGGCGTTTCAGAATTTCAATTTTACTTTCTACATTTTGATAAATAAGAACATTTCGACAAAATATAATATGAAATTGCCCAAGATGAGAGAAAGATTCTTTGATGTTTTGATTTCTAAAATCCATTTTCTTCATGATTTTAGGACTGAAACGCCAATGTGAATTTTCAGGTTTAAAATACTTGTGAAGAAAATGAGGAGGTAATCCTCGACTTACTTCAAGCTCAGTGAATACCCCTTCTCGTGCCCTTTTTAGAACTCGCTCAGAAATGTCAGTACAAAGAATTGAGTAATCCAGGTCATAATGCTTAATCTCAAGAGACTCTTCTAACAGTATCGATATCGAGATTGCTTCTTGCCCAGTTGAACTGGCCGCAGACCAAATCATCAAATCTTCTTTTTTTAATTCACATTCCAAAATAATTTTTTTTAATAATTTCTCAATACCAGTAAAAACTCTGGTATCTCGGAAAAAAGTTGTTTCATTATTAGTCGCAATATCTAAAAGTATTTGCTTCTTAAATCTCGGATTATTACTTATGACATCCTGGTAAAGTGCTAAGACATCGGGAATATTTAAAATTTTAATGACCTCTTCCAAACGATTCTGCAATTGATAGAGGTTGTGCTCACTATAAATAATACCCAGCTCACGCTCGATATACTTTGAAAAAAAGGAAAGAAGTTCATCATTATCCATACATGGCCACCGCTTTAGATTTTAAAATTTGAGCAATCTCTGAAGGTGTTTTGACCAAGTCAAAATGCCCCTCATTTTTTACTGCTCCCGGCATTCCGTAAACAACAGATGATTCTTCATCTTGGATTACAACTGCTCCTTCATTTTTCTTTATAGAAGCACATCCCAATTTTCCATCTTGCCCCATTCCTGTGAGAACAATCCCCAGACAACCTTCTCTGTATATGTTAGATGCGCTTTCAAACAAAGGATCAACTGCTGGTCGGACAAAATTGATAGGTTCATCTTTGCCAAGTTCAAATAATGTTTTAACTTTGTTGCCTTTAAGCCTTAAATGAAAATCTCCCGGCGCTACATAAATTTGATTTTTTAAAACTTCCCCATCTCGAGCCTCTGCACAAGGAATACCTGTAAGCTTTCCGATTCTCTCTGCAAGAGTAGTCGTAAATACTGGAGGCATATGTTGAACAATAACAATGGGACACCTCAGGGGACCGCGTATATCATTAAAGATAAATTCAAGAACAGAAGGTCCACCTGTTGAACATCCAATGGTGATAATCTTTGGTAAGTAAAGGTCCCAGAGAGAACCACCGTAACTTTTAGAGTTTGGTTGTTTAAGAATTAAATTATTTTTTTCCTCTGTCTTTTGAATATTAAAGATCCCTTTAATTTTAGGCAGAAGGAGTCCTTTTATAACTTCAGCGGGTTGTCCTGTTGCTGTCTGAGAATTGGGCTTAGTAACAAAATCGCTAGCTCCTAATCTCAGTCCTTCTAAAGTAACCTCAGCACCTTTATGAGTGACCGAAGAGAAAAGAATCACCTTCGACTCTATATTTAATTTTTTCATTTCTCTCAAAGTAGAGAGGCCATCGAGCTCCGGCATTTCTAAGTCGAGAATAACTAAATCGATATTTGAGACTTTTAACTTTTCGAGGGCAATCTTTCCATTAGAAGCAACTCCGGTCACTTCGATAAAATCAAAGTAACCGAGAGCTTCTTTAAGAACTGATCGATAGATAATGGAATCATCAACAATAAGAACTCTAATTTTTTTCATTACTCAATTTTTTTAGCAATAACTGATAACTTCTCCGCAAGTTCAGAAAGTCCTTTTGAGGCACATAATGTTTGTTCTGAACTTGCATAACTTTCAGTTGCTGCTTGAGAAACCCCTTTTACGGTATCAGCAATATTCTCAACACCTTTCTTGGCCTGAACGACAACACGTGAAATCTCATTCGTTGTTGCAGTTTGCTCTTCAACAGCGGCCGCAATTACACCTGAAATTCCGTTTAGCTTTTCAACGGCTTGGGAAATTCCAGAAATAGCATCCACCGCCCCTTTGGTATCGTTTTGAATGGCGCTGATCTTGTAAGTAATATCATCTGTTGCCTTGGCCGTTTGCTTAGCAAGTTCCTTTACTTCATTGGCCACGACTGCAAATCCTCGTCCTGCTTCTCCTGCTCTTGCTGCTTCAATCGTTGCATTAAGAGCTAAAAGGTTAGTTTGTTGAGCAATTGAACTAATCACTTTAATAACATCACCAATCTCTTGGCTAGAAGCACCTAACTTTAAGATTGTCGTATTAGACTCTTGGGCTTTCTCAAGAGTCATTCTTGCCATTTGAGAAGACTCACTTGTCGAACGAGAAATTTCTTTAATTGAGGCAATCATTTCTTCAATGTTGGCCGCAACCGTTTGCACTCCGAGAGCAACATCTCCTGCAGAGTTTGAAGCAACTTTAGACTCAGAGCTTGTTTTCTCTGCTGTTGCTGACATTTGTGTTGCTGTAGCAGTTAACTCAGCAGAAGCACTGGCCAGCGCAGAAGCTGTTTCTTCAATCGATACCAACATATTCTTCTGATCAGTCACATCAGTTGCAATCATAATCACTTTTTTTACTTTGCCCATTTCATCTGTAACAGGAGCATATACGGCCTGAAGCCAAATTGAAGAACCATCTTTTCTGATTTTTTCAATCACACCTGAGAAGCCTTTACCTGCACGTAAATCTCTCCATACACGCTCAAAGAGACCGTTTTCCAGAACCGAGCGAGGACAGAAATTTCGGTCAAGCTTTCCTGTTAAATCAGACTGATCAAGACCAAAGGCCTCTTCAAACTTTTTGTTAACCTTTATAATTCCTTCTTGAGGATCAAACTCTTGATAAATGAAAGAAGAATCAATGGCGTTTAAGATCCCTGTCATATTCTCTCTTTCTAACGAAAGCTCAGTAATATCGTAGCGAACCCCAATATACTTTCTTGGCTTACCATTTTTCCCTATGATAGGAGCAATACAAGCGTCTACATAATAAGGAGTACCATCTTTAGCTTTATTCTTAATGACCCCTCTAAAGATTTTCCCTCTTCCGATTGTTGACCACATTTCCTTGAAAACTTCCTTACTGACATCTTCATGACGAGTAATATTATGTGGCTTACCAATCAGCTCATCTCTATTATATTTCGAAACCTCACAGTACTTATCGTTCACACTAAGAATGTCTCCCTTTAAATCTCCCTCTGAAACAATACTCGTGAGATTCATAATATCAATTCTTGCTTTAAGTTCTGTTTTAGTTTCAGTTATATCTGTAGCAAA
The DNA here is from genome assembly GCA_964459395.1 of uncultured Bacteriovorax sp. Taxonomy (GTDB): domain Bacteria; phylum Bdellovibrionota; class Bacteriovoracia; order Bacteriovoracales; family Bacteriovoracaceae; genus Peredibacter. The sequence continues at coordinate 21,174 of CAYWMU010000017.1, read as the reverse complement.
CTTTATAACCTTATAAGGCTTACCGTCTTTCCCAATAATAGGATTGTAAGATGCAATAAGATAAACATCTCGGCCGTTTTTTCCGTGACGATGAAACTCACCCGAAATAAACTCACCACGTTTTAACTTTTCCCATTGCTGTTTGTATTCAAAGCTAGAAATAAATTCTTCAGAACAAAACATACTATGATGTTTGTTTTTTATTTCATCGAGAGTGTACCCAGTTGTTTTCAGAAAGTTCTCATTCGCATTTAGAATATTACCGTCCAGATCAAATTCGATCACGGCCTGTGCACGATTAATGGCATGAACAATATCTTCCATACTTTCTTGTTCAACTTCTAACTTTTCTGCTGTACTCATGTTTTCTCCCTCTCCCTATTTTCCTTCAGGTGATAATTCTTCAAATATTTTTTCTATATCTAAGACACTCATTAATTGATCTTTCATCTTGTAAATACCCTTTATGTATTTACGTATTCCCGCAGGAAGGATCTCTGGTGTTGTTTCGAACGTTGACTTCTCTACTTCAACAACATCCCCAATTGTATCTACAATTAGAGAAATCAGACTTCCTTCAAACTGACAGACCACTGTCATATGATCTTCATTCTTTTCAGATAAGTTTTTAAACAGTTCATTAAGGTCTACTGCTGTTGCAATCTGGCCTCTTAAGTTAATGAGACCCTTGATAAACTCAGGCGCTCTAGGAACAGGAGTAATATGTGTACTTCCTGTAACTTCTTGTACTTTCCCTACTTCAACTCCAAAAAGTATTGGCCCGACATAGAAAGTTGTTAATTGCTCTGTTGTACTCATGCCACAACCTTCATTTTTCTTTCAAATTCAGAAATAGCGGAAAGTAATACTTCTGGTCTTAGTTTTTCAAGATAGAGATCAAAGCCTGCTTTCATACCTTCTTGACGGTAATTCTTATCTGCTTTTGAACTTACTGCGATCATCGGAAGATCTTTGTAATGGGGATACTTACGTATAGCTCTTGCCATTTCAAATCCATTCATCTGTGGCATCTCAATATCTGAGATAACTAATGAAATCTCACTGCCTTCTTGATTAAGAACATCGATAGCTTCTTTACCGTTTTGAGCTATTACTACCTGGTAGCCATGCTTCTCTAAAAACCCCTGAATAAAGCGTCTGAAAAACACTGTATCCTCTACTAGAAGTACTTTTTTGATGTCTGCATGAACGACGTTCGTAACTTGAATTGCTTCATGGTAAATACCTAGAGATTTATCAACGATTTGAAATGGATCTATGACCACTATCAATTCTTTAGGGGTATGAATATTTCCGACCAACCCCTGATAAAACTGAATAGGAGTTTTCACTTCTTCAGCTGTTGAAAGTGTATCGATAATTTTATTCACTATCAGACCATACGCTATACCAGCTCTCTCAATTACGATTACTGGGAAGACTTCCTCAAATCCTTGCTTTCCATAATCAAGCTGATCATTAACAGCTACGAGAGGAAGAATCTCTCCTCGATAACGAATAACCATCTGTTTTCCAGAGTATTCAATATCACTTGATCTAAACTCTTCAATTCTATCTACATAGCTTAAAGCAATAGCATGAGTTGAAGATGAGTTAAGTTTGAAGAGAAGAAACTCTTGGAACTCACTAACAGTGCTTTCAGCGTTACTAAAGGTCTTATTATTTTCGAAGTTAATCTGAGCGACTTTTGTAATACCCATAACATCAAAAATCAGGGCGACAGATCCATCCCCCAACACTGTCGCTCCCGAATAGATTTGGAGAGACTTCAACACTCGATTGAGAGGCTTAACTACAATATCTGCCGTATCTAGAATCTCATCAATAATTACACCAAATAGATTTCCGTCTGCATTTAAAACGGCGATATTAAAAACTGTTTTATTACCTACTTCGAAACTATTACTTTCCCCTAAGATAACATTCATATCTACGAGCTGAAGAAGGTTACCTCTTAAGCGATACATTGCAGCTCCATACAATGTCTCTATTTGATGAGGATTATCTTCGAGGTCAACTCTCACAAGTTCTTCCAGTTTTAACTGAGGGATCGCAAATGTAGCTCCTCCACATTTCACCATAAGAGCTGGGATGATTGCTAATGTAAGAGGAATTTTTATCTTGATTGTTGTCCCCACATTCTCTTCACCAGATAATTCTACGTTCCCACCGATGCGTTCGATATTTGTACGGACAACGTCCATACCAACCCCACGCCCAGAAACATTACTTACCTGGGAGGCGGTGGAAAATCCTGGAAGAAAAATAAGCTCAAACGCTTCTTTATCACTAAGTCCTTGAGCCTCTGAAGAAGTAATCAAGTTCTTCTCTAGTGCTTTATTAATAATATGCTGGCGACTTAAACCTTTTCCATCGTCTTTTACTTCGATAAATACTTGGCCACCTTCGTGATAGGCCTTGATCTCAATGCGACCGTTTGATGGTTTCCCTTTCTCAAGCCGTACTTCAGGAGTTTCAATCCCATGATCGCATGAGTTTCTTACTATATGGGTTAAAGGGTCTTTGATTGCTTCTAAAAGAGATCTATCAAGTTCCGTTTCAGAACCCTCAATATGCAAGTTTATGTTCTTCCCTAAATCACCAGCAAGATCTCGCACTACCCGATTAAATTTTGCAAACACATTTCCGATGGCCTGCATTCTGGTTTTCATCATCTGCTCTTGAATTTCGCTGGTGATGACATTGAGTCTCTTACTCATGCTTAAAAACTCAAGATCTTCTGTTTTATTAGAAAACTGGAGAACTTGATTTCTTACTAAAACCATCTCACCCATTAGGGCCATTAAACTATCAAGTAAGCTCACTGAAACTCTAATACTACTATTAGAAACTTCCTTTTCTTCCTTAGCTATTACTTTGGGTAATTCAGAAGCTATCTCTATTTCGCTTACTAAGCTTGCTTTCTCTAAAGCTCGGCAAATAACATCAGCTATTTTTCGCAATCCTGGCCGCTCGTGCTCATGAACAGGTCTTTGCAAGAGTAATTCAATGACATCAATGGCCTTATAAAGACAGTTGATCATAGATTTTTGAATAGTATGTTTTTTATTTTTTAGAGGCTCCAAAGCTGTTTCCATAGCGTGGGCAATATCTCCTACGAGATGAAATGAGAAAAGATAGGCATCTCCCTTTAGAGAATGAACATAGCGGTACAGATTATTAATGATTTCACTCTGAAAATTATCACTCTCTATTTGATGAATACATCTGGAGATATTTTCTAAGTTTTCGTAACAGCTAGTGATGAACTCATCATTAGAAAGCGAGTGCTGTGGAGGAGTAAATTCCTGATTAATTTTGATCAGAGGTATTTCTTTTTTTACTTCATACGAAAAGGAAATCTCCTCTCCACTAAGCATTAATCGAGCAGCGTCGACTCCCTTGAGAAACAGACTCAAGTATTGATGAGGAATACTCCCCTGATCTTGAAATTGAGTAAAGATTGTCTCGAGTTTATGGGTGTGATCACGGAGTTCATCTAACTCCATCATCCCTGCTCCGCCTTTAAGATTGTGAAGGCTTCTAAATATAGCATTAAAGCAAGAGTTAAAGTCCTCTCCTTCATCCATCCCCAATAGAGACTTCTCTGCAATGTCGAGGAGCTCAAAGGCTTCTATTTTAAACTCTTCCATTTCTGCTGATGACACGGACATAATATCCCTTCCAAAACTTTAATAAAGATTTCTTATTCCTTGTCGTCACCTAAAAGAGTTCAGTTAACAATTACTTTTCTCGCCAAGGGTTTCTAAATAAAAGATCCCATTTATATCAATGACTTAAAGATTCTTTACTTCAAATAAAGAAGTGATAATATTTACCTACTTATGTTAGACATTTTCATTGTTGTCGCTTGTTTAGTCCTAAACGCATTTTTTTCCGCTTATGAGATGGCATTTGTCACTATATCTAAAGACAAGCTTACTGAGCTCGGGGAAGATTACGAATCGATCTTTAAAAGAATCAGAATTTTTAAAAGACGACCAGAAAGAACCCTTTCTGTTATTCAAATTGGTATCACCTTAGTTGGTGCCATCGCTGCCGCCGTAGGGGGAACTGGAGCTGTAGAGGAGCTCGAACCCATCCTTATTAAGAAGTTCAGCTTACCTCCTACACTGGCCGAAGCCATCTCGGTTGCGATGGTTATTTTACCACTTACATACTTGAGTGTTGTTTTCGGAGAGCTCATTCCTAAAACTTTTGCTCTTCGCTACCCTAAGAAAATTCTTATTTTTGGTACTAAAATTCTTTTCTTAATCGACAAGGCACTCTCACCCATTGTGAGTTTTTTAGAGCTTTCCACTGGATTTTTTCTTAATCGTTTAAAATTAAAAAACACGGATGCTGAGGTTGAAACAACACAATTGATGATTGATATCGGTCACCTCCCCAATTACCATAAAATTTTTGTTAACAATCTCGTTTCCCTTAAAGGATATTCCGTAAAAAAAACGTTCATCCCTGCTGACGAGATTGACTACATTAACTTTAGTGACAGTAAGGATGAAATCTTAGAGAAGATTAGCCAGACTACTCATACTCGTTATCCTGTTATCGATGGCGATACTGTCGTGGGGTTACTTCAAAGTAAAGTTTTCAGAGAGATTTATTCTGATCCGAAGATTTCATGGGAAAGTATTATTCGCCCTATCACCGTGGTTAATATTAAAGAGAATATTCTTGATGTATTTTTAAAGATGCAAAAAAAACGTCAACATATGGCAAATGTTGTTAATCAGAATGGCGAACATGTTGGGGTTATTACCCTTCTTGATATTCTTGAAGAGATTGTCGGTGATATAGATGAAGAAGAAGATACCAGGGCCCTTCATAAACTGATAGCGCGACGCAAAAACATTGCTTTTAAAAATAAAAGGTAGTTTTTACAATTTCTTGGCCAAAGGCTTTATTTTTTAATATTTAAGCCCCATGACTAAACTAATTCTTCTCCTCACTACACTTATTACTACTGCTACTTTTGCTTCAACTGATCCAACAATGAAGTGCACTCTTGGACAAAAGAAAGAAATCAGAATCTATGGCCCTCTCGGTTTTCTTTATGAAGATGATCTAGCTCAAAACTCTGAAATCAATTTTCCAAATAAAGTTGAGCTCCTCATTAATGGTCAAGTTGTTACGACTCTTAATAACTCAACGAGCATGGTGAATGATTTCAACGAATACACGATTGCTTCATATATTTTGAATGTAAAAGACCTTACTCTTCGTAAAGTTTTAAATCTTTATTTTGCATCTGAAGAGGGTTCTGAAGCTCATACTGCTATTAACGTTTCTAACTTTAAATATCGTGGTAGAGCTTACTGTAGACTCATTCACTAATCTGGACTTAATGCCTGAGGAGGAGACCACTTCCTTATGTTGGTCAATTCCTCAGGAGTAACATTGTACTTTCCTATATCATGTCCCAATCTAAGTTTGTACTCAGCTTTAACTTTTGATGCCTGCGCCTCTGCTCTATAAAGAGTTGAGCTAAGACTGTCTCCACTTCTAATCAGAGCACTTCCGATTGAGATTGATCCTCGATAGCTCGCTTGATCAGTCATTTCTTCTTTTAACTTCTCAAGCTGTTTTCTTTTAAAGACATCAAAGTTTGTTTGAGCTTCCGCAATGTCATGAGCAGATAGCTTATCTCTTAATGATTTAGGAAGGGCATCAAGATGATCTGCTTTATTGAGATCCTTATACTGTTGAGAAAGGCCTTTCACTTCTCTTCTAAAAATTGATCGGACCTGAGGATGATGATCTACCTCTTGAATCATTCTTTGAGAAATGCTTCTGACGACGTTAGCATCATTACTACTGAGTACGACCACTAATTCATCTACGCCATTTTTGAAGATCATATCTCCAGGTCGCAAACTTTTCTGAAGGGCTTCGGATACACTTGTTAGATACTTATCACCTGTTTGAGTACCGCCAACGAAATAGTTTACCTTACCTAGATGATTAATATCGATAAAGACCAAACTCCCTTTTCCTGCTTGCCCTGCTACAAGTCCTTCAAGAATTTCTTTTCCAATATCTGTATTGGCATCTATCCCCTTTGTTTTGAGATCTACAGGGACTTCTCTTGTTACAGTATGAGTCTTACCGTCTTTCCCCACCACTTGTTTGGAGTACTGAAGAACAACATTCCCATCAGGAAGCTCAACGTGATTAAGAACTCCATTTCCTACTTTTATGCCATCACTTGATATAGCACCGCCTCTCAGAGTTGATGTAACCCTATCAAGTCTAGTCGCAAAATCGGCCTGTTCGAGTCCATGGATTTTTTTTGATTCTTTGGCGAAGTTGATGACTGCTTTAGAGGTAGAAGCAGTCCAACGGGCCCCATTAATAAAGGCTCCTGGAGTGAATAATGTCAAAAAGACATTTGTGACTCCCTGACAAATAATTTCACTCTGTTTAAATTTAGGTAAACAAGGAAATCCTTTTATTTCTCTAACCAATGTATCTTTTAAATTATTTGCGAAGTGTAGAAATGTATTCCAATATTCTTGAGCAGAATTAAAGATTTCCGAATGAGATGCCACTTGAACATTGGCAATGGCCTGGACTAATTCAAAAGGCGAAAGATCTTGTTCGCGAAGAGAATCAATTCTCTTTTTAGTTTCTACCCATATCCATTTAGGTGCTTCCATAACTAATAGCTTAGTGATTTCTACCAATCCATCGACTAAGGAAACTCCAGCTTTCCAACCTCCTGATAAGCATCCTGTAGCTAAGTCCAGATAACTATCATCAAATTCTTTATCACAAAATTTTTCAGAGGCATCAATTGCAGTCAAAGTCATTGTTGGAAGGACACCTAAATCCACAGGACAAAGCTCCTCTGCAAATGAATAGTGTGCAAACAAAAGTATAATGATCGCTAAAAGTTTATTCATTATTTTTTAACCAGTCTTTTGCTTCTCGAAGAGCAAGTTCAGTATCCTCTCTATCTCCTTTCCACAAATAGACATAGATATAATTTTCAACTTCACAATAAAGCTGATTCCAGTCACTCCCCATTTTGGCGGCGACTTCTTTGCAACCATCGCTTGAAAAAGGAATATTTTTTAAAGCGTTCTTCCACTTCGTCGAGTTCTCATGTTTTTGAATCATCACTAAGGGAGATTCTTCAAGTTTTTTACCTTGAATAACTTTGGCCCATGACAAAATAATAGGATGAGGCGCTGTCATCTCAACCCATCCTGAAGGGGGAGCAGCGTAACAAGAGAAAACACTTAACATCAGAAATAAAGTGATTGGAGCTTTCATCTAAAAGTTACCTCAATATCTTATCGGATTTCTTTTTTTTAATCTTTAACTACGAGGTGCAACTTGCTCCTTTTACACACTAGGGATAGAAGTCCCTATCAAAGGAGTTCCTTTATGATTGAGCCGAGAAACTACTCACTTATTGCTCCCCTTTATGACAGAATTTTTTCCCGTCCTTTAGAAGAAGGACACCTACTAATCGGAGAATTATTAAAGTCCAATCCTCATAAAAAGATCTTGGAAGTCGGAGTCGGCTCCGGCCTTACTCTTGAACATGTTGAGGACCAAGACTTTACAGGAATTGATATTAACGAAGAAATGCTTTATGAGGCCCAGGTTAAAGCACTTGGAAGACATAATATCCAGTTACACCAAATGGATGCAGAAAATCTTAAATTTAGTGATAATGAGTTTGATATTGTTATGGCCCCTTCTGTTCTCTCTGCTGTCTCTCATCCAATAAAGGTTTTTGAGGAAATGATTCGAGTGACTCGTCCAGGGGGCAAAGTCGTAGTGATATCGAATTTTTCAGATGATAAGAAAATGGTCTCAAAGTTCTTTGATCCATTTACCAGATCGCTTCTTGGATTCAGATTGGATCTTGAACTTGATTATTTCAAGAAGCATAAAAAACTAAAAACTCTTCAAGTTAAGAAGATCAATCATTTTGCGCATATCAGTCTCAGCTGGTACTTAGAGTTTGAGAAACAGAGGTAAGCCTCTGTTTCTCAAATAACTTAAAAAATATCTATACTGGCATTTTTCAAGGTATCAATGAATTCATTCTTAAAAACATTCATAGATTCATTGGCAGCATCCTGTAGCTCCGATTGAAGTGAAGAAAAATCGAAGTCATCACTTATTTCTGCAAAACCGCCCTCTCTCATCGGAATAAGACCACCTGTTACAAATCCAAAGCTTCCTCCTAAGGCGACATAGGCCAAAGAATCAAACTCACTCTCTTTAATTTTATCAATGGTATTTTTACCAAACTCACTTACAGATCCTTTCATCCTAGAAAGACGAGAGGTCACTTCTGAGGTGTCGATATTAATGTCAGTATCCATGCCGTCCAGATCTGTTGATTTAGCAGCGTTGAGAGCACGCTCTTTAAAATTATCCGTCGCATCGATCACATTATTCTTAATCTCTTCTCCGGAAGTCTTATTCCTATTAAATTTTTCTCGTAAGTTATCAGTCACTGAGCCCACTTGGGACTTAAGATCTCTGCCTGTGTCTCTTACTTGATTGATTTTCTCTTCACCTTTTTGAACTAAGTTCTGGGCGCGAGATCTTACTTCGTGAGTGACTTCCCCAACAGATTCGCTTACACGTTTTTTTGCTTCAGTTACTCTACCTTTATAGTCTCCATAAACTATTCGCCCTTGGGAGCGTAGGTATTGTTCATAGCTCTCGCCATCATTATCCATTAAAAGGAGTGTCCCTAGCGCTAAAAAAGATGAACCTACTGGGTTACTTCGAAGATAGGAAAATCCTTCTTTTAAATTGCCTCTATAAGGACTAAAAATAGCATCATCGATAATTTGCCCTGGGGTTAATCTATTTTTAAGATGCTCTACTTTATTATCAAGACGTTCAATATCTTGAGAGATTTCTTTTCTTAAAGTTTCTGAAGATTTAGTGTCGTTTAAATTCATGATACCTCCCCTCAAGACGTTGCTTCATCTCTTTGATGGCCCCAATTGAATGATTAGGTATTAAGTTATCCGTTTCCATTTTAGACTTACCAGCATTTATCATTGAGAATCCTATAACAAAACAGACTGCGGCCACAATCAAAGCACTTGCCCATAGTGGTAAAAATAAATTAATAGCAAAAACAGCTGCTGCGGCAAGAACATGAACTGCCGCTAACATAACGACTCCACCTGAAATCATAGAGCCAATACCTTGCTTAAGGTCACTGGCCTTCTCTCCTAATTCCGTTTTTATGAGTTGGCCTTCTTTTTTATAAAGTCTAGTTACATCATCATAGATATCTCTAGCAGAATTTCTCCAACTCACATCTGAACTAAGATGTGATCTACCATTTAGAGAATCTCTGGTTTTATCAAATTCATTTAAATCATACTCGTTCATATCCCTCCCCCTTATTTAGTGAAGACTTCTTGATTTTTTCTCGCTGAACTGCCTTTTACTTAACCTACCTGCTATCAATCCTAGAAGATAAGAAGATGAGAACATAACTGCTGGGTGCTTATTAGACTGTTCTTTGATAAAGTTAAAAAACTCTTTAGGATCTTCGTTATTGAGCTTTGAGATGGATTCTTCAAGCATGGAGCCTGCTCCTTCAAACCATCTACAAACAGTCTGATTAACTTTGCTCGTATTCTCCTGACCTGAAAGCTCCCGACAAGCGGCATCGCACCCTGTTTTTAGAGCACTGATAAAAGGGGTAACGTCTTCCTTATACTTATGGAGTATTTGTGAGAAAGGAGTAATTCCTTTCCTTCCCAATTCAATAAGGTTTTCCCTATTAAGTGAATCTTTTAGGTGAGGCAATTTGGTATTATCACTTCTTTGTGAATCTTCCTGATATTCCTTGTTCTCATCCATAATTCCTCCTCATTAATATCTCTAAAGAGAAAAGTTGCAATTCTAAGACCAACGATTGTCTAAAAGTTAAACGGCCCTGTTTAAAGATCTGACAACTCAATCTCTTCACATTTAATTTTTCTCATAACTTACCTTTATTCCTGTTTGGCACAGAGTGTGCAATCTAAACTAAAAAAATCAATTTTCCGGGGGGAATACCATGAAAAAAATCTTTGCTGCTTCGATACTATCTCTTTTTAGTATGAGTAGTTTTGCTAGTGATTATTTGAAATGTGACTTTAAAATTCCAGATAATAAAGTTAAGTGTCCGCTCATTGGGAAGTGTCCTCAGAAGATACTTAAAACATCACAAACTTCATTAATGGTTGAACTCTTTGATGGAGTACCATCGGAGGGAGAAATCACACTCAATAAGATTCTGATTGAACCTGGAACGAAAAAAGAAACTAAAAATGATATCGTCCTCTTTAGTGATGATATGCGGTTTCAGGACTTACAGGATAAAGTAGATCTGGTTGAATATGAAATCGGAGAAAGACTCAATTATTCGATAACCCGTTATGGCAACACAATTAATGTACATCTTAAGAGTGGTGTCTATACTGGTAACTACACCCTTAGAGGGAATGTTTCATTAGAAACTTACTTCCTTACCTCTGAATCTGCTATGAATATGCAATGTAAAACGATCACTAAAGCTGTTTTTGAAGAACAAGATCGTAAGCGCAAAGCACTAGAAGAGTACCAGCAACGTAAAGAAGAAAAACAAAAATCGTCTGCTCAAGAAGCTTAATTCATCAGGGGGAGTAAAGTACTCCCCCTTCATAGTGTGCAAAAAACTCTGGCCTCTTACTTGCTCATCTATCTTTCCAATTGGGGGCCTAAAGCGACCATGGCCCTTCAACATTCATTGGAGGAAATATGAGTAAAATGAATTTAGCCCTAACCTTGGCCCTGGTGTCGGTTCTTACCAGCTGTTCAATGTTTAAGAAGCAAAAAGAACCAAATCCGAATCAATCGGCCGGTGTAACTACAGAAAATAAAAATCAAGATGCCTTTGAAAAAGCATCAAAGCTTGCTGCAGGCTGGCCACAAAGTTCAATCGTAGCAGCGAAAGAATTGATCACAAAATATGGTGATCCAACTGAAGTAACTTCAGACCAACTAATTTGGAGAAACTTTGCCCCATTCAAAGAAATTATTGTTCACAAAAATCTCTACTCTAGTTACTTCCCGCTTCTACACCAAAACCCTGTGGAACACGTGATTGATTATAAAGCTTCATCAGATAGAGTCACTAATGTTTGGAACTACAATGGTTCCGTCGTTCTTAATAGAACACAAGGGGAGATGAGTGCATTCGGACCAAATGAAGAAATGAATATCTTATCAATGAACCTTACTCATAAAATTATGTCTGGTGAAATTAATGAAGATAGAGCAAGAGTTATTCATGGCCAAGAAACACTAGACTTCCTTAACGGAGAAAAGTCGGCCCTAACTCAGTCTCTTACATTTGGTAGTCAAATTAACACTGCTGATGCTGGAGAGCCTGTTACTGACAAAATTCGTTGGGCCACAGGATCTGGCGTAGAAGACTTCACAAAACAGGCTGAAGAAGAAGATCCTGATCGTCGCTATAGAAAAGATAAAAAGAGTAAAGAAAAGAAACAAGAGTAATATGAGAAGCCCCGCTGGAGCGGGGCTTTTTTTATCTAAAATCTGCTTTTTTGAAAGTTCCATCCCAACTGAACATTTTAATTCCCGGTGAGATTATAAGTTGTTTAAAGACTTTATTGTCTTTTAACATTTGTTGTTTTTCAGGGTGAGCCGCAAAATCTAAAATGTGTGTTGTATAACTATCTGGCTTAATTTTAGATCTTAATTTAAGTTCAAAACGATATTTCCCACCATTCTCAAATGGTGTAGCAGCTTTTACAATAATCGCTTTTCCTTTCATATCTTGATGTTCGTAGGAGATATCTTTTCCTTTTGCAATATCGTCAAAAGTAATAACTTCACTTTTCTCTCCTCCACTATTTTTATAAGTGAGGCGTAAAAGCTTCGGTTTTCCATTCTCATAATGAACAGATAGACTTCCTTCTCCGTCATGATTGACCTTGAGATCTAAAGCCTTTTTGAACTGAGCATTACTCACACTACGTAAAACGTGGACGAGTCCATCGAGTTCTCTATTGGCCTCTATCAGAGGAGGTGGACACTCCTCCCCGGGAGCAGCCCCGGCCAGAGAAGTAAATGAAACTGACAAAATAAGGTTTAAAATAATTATTTTTTTCATTATCCTCGCTTATCGTCACATTAAGCTTATAACTTAAGCTTAAGATTGCCCTAATTTCCTATATAATTTTAAACATTTATTCCCTGCATGAAGCCCGAGCCTCTCTCTTAGGACTAAAATAATCAGATGAAGTATTGGAAGATTATAGCTTTTGCGTACCTCCTTATTTCGAATCCGGCCAAGGCCAAAAATTTCTCTCTCGCCCCGGGAGTTTCTCTATCTAGTGCTACTCAAAGTGATCAGTTGACCGAAAATGGAAAGCAAATATTTGAAGCAGATCTAGGACTCGGTTTCAACTTAGATGCGGAAATAAGAATTTATAAAAAGTTCAGCTTGCTTATTAATGGTCAATGGATTGGAGGAGAAGGCATAAGTCAGTATGACTACACTGACAAAAAAAACCCTCTTGAGCAAGCCGCAGTAGCAGATATGAAGTCTAACTACTCGATGATTTCAGCAGGACTTGGTGCGAGATTTCGCTTCTTAGAAGTAGAAAACATCGTAGCCTTTATGGGTTACCTTTACTCCAAGGGACAAATGATTATCTCACACGATGAAAATAAGTTTCTTTACACGCATTATTCGAAGCTTGGTTGGAAAGAAAAAGAAGAGCAAGGATTTGGAAAATCATCTTTTGAGCTAGGTATAGAACTTTTTCCAGCGAAGAATGGAAAATTACACATCATTGGAAGACAGAACAAATTCGAAACAGACTCTTTTGAGACTTTAAATAACAAAAAACTTAGTTTTAAGAACTTTCAACTCCTCATTTTGTATCGCCACCTTTTTTAATTTATGCTAAGATCTTCCTCTATGAATACTAAAAATATTGTGATTTTCACTGCTAGTGAACAAAAAAATCTTGAACTTGCTAATAACTTCATCGGGAAATTAACTGAATTAGGGGCCAAGGTCGATCTTATCAACATTCTAGATCTTGATCTACCACTCTTCTCTTCCCGCACGAGCGATAAGTATGAAGCCCAAGACTTATTGGCAAAATATTTACCTACGATATCAAGTGCGACAGGTATGGTCTTTATCGCTCCTGAGTACAATGGCTCTACTCCTCCATCATTTAGTAATTTCCTCGCTTGGCTTTCTCGTTCTTCAAAAGATTGGAGAGCTCACCTCAATGGTAAGCCTGCTGTAATTGCAACCTTCTCTGCAGGAGGAGGCTTTGGAGTTCTCTATACAATGAGAAATCAGCTGGCCTTTATTGGAATGAATGTACTTGGAAGACAAATTCTGACACATTTTAATAAGCCATTAGAACCAGAATCATTAAATGCTGTCTGTGAAGAATTGATTAAACTTTCTTAACTAACTTAAGTAAGGCAGTAAAAGCTGCCTTACTGCTATCTTTTACTTTCCCTTCAATTAAGACTTCTTGCCCCTCGACTGCTACATTAACATTTCTCTTAATGAAAACTTGATCTTGAGGGAGAATTTCTTGGAGATAGTTAATGCTAAACTCCGATATTTGCCAGTTTTTCCATGTTTCAATATCGATGCAGTTCATAACCCATTGCCCATAGATTGCGTTATTCACGTGCAGATTCATATCTAGATCGCTGTATTGAACATCAATTTTTTTAAGATCAATCATTCCTTCATTCTGAATTAGAACTTTATGGGTTTTAACTCCGCTACTTTCTGAGATGGCAGCATCCAAAAGCATATCAATCTTCTGAGTAGCTATTTTTCTAGTTTTCCCATCAATCACTAACCATGAAGTTTGGCCCCGACCAATGAGTTTATTTTTGTGATAAATCAGAAGATCACGAGGAGGAGTTCCCACCACAGGTTTTGAAATAAAAGTTTCAAGAGTTATTTCTTCTCTCCATTCGGGCCAGAAATCCATCTGAATAATTTGCCTTACTAGAACCCAATACGTATTTTCATCTAATTGATCATGACCAAAGCCAAGGAGTGCAGCATGATCACTTGCAATGTCTTGAATCATATTCATCAAGCTAAAGAGATTGAGTTTTCGATCAGCGCCGGTTTGATAGAAATCTATTTTGTATGTTTTACTAAATTTGTTCATTTAAGGTCAGTAACCATCATCGTAATGCGGCCAGAAGAAACGAGGCGGTCATTTTGATTTGTTATATTTACGTCCCATATATGAGTACTTTTTCCAAGATGTACAGCTATGGCCTTGGCAGTCAAGGTATCTCCAGGGAACCCCATCGAAATATGATTTGTATTTACTTGTAAACCAAATGCATTTTTCTTAGTTGTATCGATATTTAAAAAAGATGAGATACTCCCTACTGTTTCCACGAGCATGAGAGAAACTCCCCCATTCATAATATTCCCAGGCCGAAGATGTCTTTCATCTATAACTAACTTCGCTATAACAGCATTATTTTCAATAGAAGTAATCTCTAGACCCATTAGTTCAGAGAACTTTCCCATAAAGTCTTTTGACTGTAGCTTCTCTAATCTCTTATCCATAAAATATCCTTTTACGGAATTTTAAACTGTCTAAGACTCCTCGACTAGATAATTTTCCAGAGTGAATTTAAGATTTGTTAAATCCTCTTTGAATAAATCCGCAACAGGACTTTCATAATCATTTAGAATATTTTCTACTCTGGTTAAGGCAAGTAGGGTTAAAGGTCTTAATTCATCCGAATAACTAAAGCCGGCCCGTATTGCCTTTTCTAAGCTTAGAATGAGAGTCAAAAAAATATGGAAGTCTCTGATTTCATCTCCATCAAGAGAACTCGAAATGAGAAAAGCTGTGAAAAGTTTTTTCCCTAAAGAAAAGTTCCTTCTACATTCTTCTGCCGTGAGCGCTGAAGTTGATGGCGTATCAAGTCCTTTTATACTTTGTAATACTTGCATACAGAACTCCTAATGGGCCAACTGTCGACATGACTCTGCTGTTTCAGAACAAATGTTTCCAACACTATTCAAGAAGTCATCATCGAAGCTATAGCAACTCTTTGCACACATATCGCATACCTTTGCCGTAATCTGTCCATGCTCCAACGCAAGGTCACTGTGAGAGAGCAACAGAGTGGAACTTACTCGACATAGATCAATACCTTCGAAGAAAAGTTTTAAGAGGTCACCATTCAGATACTCCCCTTCTTTTTCTAAGCAGTACTGTACAGCACGGGTGAGATGCTCAAAACACTCCAAACAATGCTTCACGCAGAGGTCAGATGTACTTTGCTCATTTATTGATAATAGACTCATCGTACTATCCTCCTAGGAAGTTTTTCCCATTGAAGATAGCAAATGAAAATGAAGGTAAGGTAAAGCTTAACTTAGTGAACCTATAAGCTAATGTCGGCACATGCAAGGTCGACTACACCAGATGTTCCAGTAACCCCCATTCCTTGTAAGTAAATATACATAGTCTCAAGACTAATATTTGGATTATCTGAAACTTCTGATAAAGGAATATCTGTTCGTCTGAAAGAAGTATTTTGATTGCCTGGCATGTCTGCCACAGTAACAGGAGCAGAAGGACAAGGGACTGTCGAAATTCTAAAAGCACTAATACTAATGCCATTGGGATGAGTAACATCAACAGAAAAAGAAATGTTTTGTTCTGAAGTTCTGCTCAGACTTTCATTATTAAATTCAATATCAAAACCTGAGTAAAGAGATGTAAATGTGATTCTATAATCTGTTTCGCGCCCATCATCTGGGTCTAGCTCTGCTTCTCTATTATGCTCTTTCCAGTACCCCTCATCAAATGGACTTCCACAACTGATGAGTAAAAGAAAGCAAATAAAGAAGCAATGTTTCATTCAGGGGCCTTGAGTATTAAATTATCTTGTCCGCTTAAAGAAGCTTCAACTGTTCCTTCTTTAGGACGATTTACTTCAATTTTATTCTCAACTTCTGCCACTGACAGAAGTCTTGCAACGTAATATTCAATTGTTAGTTTCTCATAAAGAGAATCAACACTTCCAAAAAGAGTTACCACCCCGTCCTCAACTGTCAGATCCACATCTTGAATATCGATATCTGAAGAATCAGAGAGGATCTCAAGGATTTCTCTTTTTAAAAGTTTATCATTTTTCTTACGTTCTTCAAGAATATTCATATTACCTTCTTCTGATCCTAATCTCGTTATTAATGCCTCTTACACCCATAAGTGAATCAATCTCTTCATGAAGGATTCTCTTTGTATTTGGATCTTTTAACGATCCATACAGATAGACATAACTTCGATCAATTTTGAAATAGACATCATTTTCTCCAGCATACTTTTGCACCAGAGAAGATACTTCGTGAGAAAGCTGTTTTTTAACAATCTTTTGTGTTTCTTCCAACTGCATGAGTCTTGCTGATAAATTCATAATGTTACTCCTTGAGGTAGCCTGTAATCTAAGACCACTTATCGGAGGAAGCATCTAAATTTACACTAAAGTCTAATTCAAGAATTGCTCCGACTCAGTGCTGGCCGCATAGGCCGTAGTTGACGATTTTCCTTGAGTAATAATTTGGGAAACACGGTCAAAGTAAGTAGTTCCTACCTCTCTTTGATGTTTAATTGCCGTATATCCGTGCTCTTCTTCTTTAAATTCCATATTTTGCAATCGAGCATAAGCGCTCATACCATGCTGATTGTAAAGGCGAGCGAGTTTAAACATGCTGTAATTTAAGCTATGAAATCCTGCTAAGGTAATGAATTGAAACTTATACCCCATCGCCCCTAACTCTTGCTGAAACTTAGCTATTTCTTTACCGCTTAAGTGGCGTCTCCAATGAAAAGATGGAGAACAATTATAGGCAAGTAATTTGCCTGGATAATGTTTATGAATAGCTTCAGCAAATTTTTTGGCATCTTTAAGATCAGGAGTGGATGTTTCGCACCATAAAACATCAGCATAAGGTGCATAAGCAAGAGCGCGACTTATACTCATATCTAACCCTGATCTAATATAGTAAAGACCTTCCGGCGTTCGCTCACCTGTTAAGAATTCTCTGTCATATTCATCGATATCTGAAGTTAGGAGATCGGCACTTTGTGCATCTGTTCTAGCAATAATCACTGTATCAGTTTCGCACACATCAGATGCTAAGCGAGCAGCTGTCAGAGTGTTAATAAATTGTGAAGTGGGAACAAGAACCTTACCTCCGAGATGCCCACATTTTTTCTCACTGGCAAGCTGATCTTCAAAATGGACACCTGCCGCCCCTGCTTCAATCATAGACTTCATCAACTCAAAAGCGTTAAGGATCCCACCAAATCCAGCTTCTGCATCTGCTATAATCGGTACGAGCCAATCTCTAGTCACCTCTCCCTCGAGACATTCAATCTGGTCTGCTCTAAGTAAACTTTGATTAATCTTTCGCACCACCTCTGGAACAGAGTTTACAGGATACAAACTTTGATCAGGGTACATTTTAGAGGAGAGATTAGCATCAGCAGCAACCTGCCAACCTGAGAGATAGATTGCTTTAAGTCCGGCCTTTACTTGTTGCATGGCCTGATTCCCTGTAGAAGCTCCCAAACTTCTAATAAAAGGCTCAGTATGAAGAAGGTTCCAGAGTTTGTGAGCCCCCATTTTAGCTAAGCTATACTCAATGTGATAACTCCCCCTCAATACATTGACATCTTCTTCTGTGAAATTTCTTTTAATACCTTCATAGCGTTGTTCGAAGTTCATAGTCATGCTGATCTCCCTGGTCATAAATGTCATTTTCAAGAACTAAAAAGTCTCGCAATTTCTCTTCATTAAAAATTTCAAAACATAATTCAGTTGCTTGTTTAACTCCAAAACCATCATTGATCTCAAGAGTAAGTTCTTGCTCAACCTCATCAAATACTTCGCGTAGATAAGTTGTTGTAACCGTTTTATGGTTATCTAAAACCACTTTGTGGTAACGCCACTGCCAAACTTGAGCTCTGGAAATTTCGAGAGTAGCTAAGTCCTCCATTAAGTTATCAAGAGCTATACAGCCAATATCCTTTTTCCAGTAATAAAGATAAACAATACCTACTCGTACATTTTGTCTTAAGGCCTCAAAAGTATAAGGCCCGCCCCCTTCTGGTTCGATAGAGGCCAGTTCGTCAAACTCATCAAGAGTCTTTTCCATTTGATTATCATTTGGAAAAGCACTCAAAGCAGATGTTATAAAATAAGGATGAGATACCCAACATCCGTCGTGTCCCCAACTCGCTTCCAACGTCTTATCTTTTAAAACTTTATTATTTTGTTCGTAACGCATTCCATCTGTTTTACCAGGAGTAAAAGCGGCCATCCCCCCAATGGCGAGAGCACCACGACGATGACAAATTTTAATGACTCGCTTTGCGTAGGCTTCCATCCAAGGACAATTAAGTCCGATAAGAGAACGATCTCTCAAGATATGACTAGGAGATTTAGCAAAAATTTTGATGTCGCTAAATATCTTATCCCAACGTCCAACGTTTAAAGCGACTGCGCGCTCTCTTACTTCATAAAGTATTTCTTCGACCGCGCAGGCCGCAGGGTATGTTTCAATGAGGAAAGATGCTTTAATATCTCCTCGATCCATTTTAAGTTCTTGCTCTAAGAAAACGAAGACGTCATTCCAAAATCGAGCTTCCTCATTGGTCTCACATTTGGGTATGTAATATTTAGGATTCAGGTTTCTTTCTCGATAGTAATGATGAGTTGAATAGGCCGTAACCACTAAGTCAACAATTCCCGCACTAGTAGGCTCTCCATCAACAAGTATATTACTTTCTTCAAGATGAAGCCCTCTGACTCGAATCATGGGATAAACTTGTTTTGACTTTATTTTGTAACTTTTTCCTTTATCAAAGAAACTTAAATCACCTTTAACTGCTCCCATACAATTAATGTAACCAGTCAGAACATTTTCATAACTTGGCTTCATACTGTCTTCAAAATCAATCATTGCAGTATCAGGAAAATCTCCCGATTCATTGGCACTCAGCATCTGAATGACAAGTTTCGTATTATTAGCTGGCCCCGTAATTTCTACACGACGTTTTTGTAATGCTTCAGGAATGGGGGCCACTTTCCAATCGGTAATATGGGCTTCTGAAAGAGGATTAATTTCGGGGATAAATCTTTTCGCCTTTAGGACCTGTCGATCATTAAGAAGTTTACTGCGTTGGCGATTAAAACGTTTTGAGGCTTTAAAAATTAAGTTTTTGAGTTCTTCATTGAAAATTTTCGGAACTAAAGGATGGGGTGTAAACTGAACTTTACTGGCCATGTTTGCCTCCTTGAAACATCATTCTATGCTTTCAAGAAATGCATAACAATCCAACTTTAGCTTAGATAAATTATGACAAACTAGATATATCAGAAAACAAGAAGGGAACTAAAAAGTTCCCTTCCTGATGTCTTCCATGAATGTAATACCTTCCATGGTCAACCGCCTTATTCAAAAGACAGCTACTCTTTTTCAAAATAATACATACAGAACATATTCTCAGGATCCTTCCAGTACTTACGAAGTTTAAGTCTTAATTCTGCGCAAAGAGAGCAGAACTCATCGATACTGTATTTATAGGAACTTTCCGTATGAATAGTTTCACCTTTCATTAAAGAGATCTGCTCTCCTTTGATAACGACTGTCTGATCAATTTTACTTACCAAATGCATTTCCACTCTTCCCTCTTCTTGGTTGTAGAAAGCTTTGTGATAAAATTCGGCAAGATTAAATCTTGCTCCAAAGTCGCGATTTAGTCGTGCAAGGAGATTTAGATTAAATGATGCCGTCAACCCTTGTGAATCATCATAGGCAAGCTGCAGACGACTTGGGTCTTTCTTGAGATCCATCCCAACTAAAAAAGAAACTTGGTTACCACACATCTGAATGTAATGACTCATTAGGTTTTTCATTTCATGAGGAGTCAGATTCCCTAAAGTTGAACCTGGTATAAAAATAACTTTCTTTCCAGCTTCATTTCTCACGATCTCAGGTAATTCAGTAATTTTTGTGAAGTCTTTGTTTAGAGGACTTATTTCTAACTTAGGAATTCTTTGCTGAATTGTCTTAACTAAGTAACTAAGTGACGTACCACTTATATCAATAGGGACATAACCTTTGACTCGATTCAGTCTCAGAAGAAGATGCATGACTTTTTCTGCATTTCCACTTCCTGGTTCAATAATAACCGAATTAGGTCCAATTAATCGGCTCATTTCGTGTGCATAGGCCTTAAGAATTTTATTCTCCGCTCGAGTGATATAATATTCCTGCAGCTCACAAATTTGCCCAAAGATCTCAGATCCCTTTTGATCATAAAGAAACTTTGGTGAAACCCTTTTAGGTGTTTCTCTAAGCCCCATGAGAATTTCATTAAAAAACATCGTTTGGTCATTTGCTGTACTCATAAAATGTTCATTCATAATTTATCCTTGGCTAGTCGAATTCCGCAGAATTGCCAGCGCATCTGCGGATAATAATAATTTCTATAAGTTCTTCGATAATGACTTTGGGGCGTAATACAACTCCCCCCTCTTAGTACATATTGTTGATTCATAAATTTACTGTTGTATTCGGAAATATCTCCTCCGTAGGGAAGAAAGCGTGGATAAGGAGCATAGCTACTTGATGTCCACTCCCACAAAGTTCCATGTATTTGAGAAAAGTATTGGTAATTATCTTGTGCAACATCAGGAAGATAAAATTCATCTTCTAAGAAATGACCTTCTAATGGTTCTTTCAGCGAAGCAAGCTCCCACTCTGCCTCTGTTGGAAGTCTTGATTGCATGTAATTCGCGTAAGCTTGTGCTTCATAGAAACTAACGTGACTTACCGGAGATTCAAGATTAAGTGGATTGTCTCCATAAAGACTAAATTCCCTATATTCACCATCTCTTTCGATCCAGTAGAGTGGTCTTTTAATGTTATTTTCATTTACCCAGTGAAATCCTTCTGCGCTCCAAAACTCTCTCCTTCTGTATCCATTATCATGGATGAAGTTGAGGTATTCACCGTTCGTGACGAGATGGCTAGAAAGTAAAAAGGGTTCAATCCAG